>JAYVFW010000315.1:0-3826 GCA_043772715.1 Phormidesmis sp.
CTGACTCGATTAAGCAAGACTACTTTAAAGAGAGCAACACCCACACAACCTGCGGCTGGAAAGGGGTTGCCAGCTACTACAGCGTCGAAGTGGATGGACAGGTCAACAAAGATGCCGCCTGGTACTACCCAACCCCGAAAGATGCTGCCAAAAATATCGCTGGCTACATCGCTTTTTGGAAAGGCGTAAAAGTCGAAGTTTAAGCACCTGAATCTACAATCCTTTTGCCCTCGCCTCAAGCCGCTCTTTCAGATAAGAGAGACGAGAGGTGGGGGCTTTTAGATGAGAACTGCAAAAAGTTTCTTAACGTCAGTTCGACAGAAGCGGTTCGCTCCGGTTGTGAATTCGGGAGAGCTACCTAAATCCCCCATTTTGGGAGACTTCAAGCCAAAATTTCCGGTTCAAAGTCCCCCAGAATTGGGGGATTTAGGGGGCAGAAGCCGCTGACAACGAAGCGACAAATCTCGTCGAACTGACGTTCACTTAGGCAGACTTTTGAACCCGCTTGGCTCTGGGCTTGCGGGTGCCAGAGGACGATGTTTTTTGAGCCGTTGCCAGATAATGCTTCAGCGTTGAAGACCGAATCTCAATGCCGTTTTCATTGAGAATTTTGGTCAGCTCATCATATCCATAGCCTTTTGCAAGAGAAGCTTTTAGTGGCTCTCGCAGCGCGGCAACCGCTTCTCGCAGCGACACGTTTTCTTGTGGCTTTTCGGGTAGATCTGCAAACAGTGATTCGATCTGATCAATTGCGGTTGCCTCAACTTTATTGGCGGCAATCGACTTTTTGGTTTTTGCGACTGTCATTTTTTATGTCCACGGTGATATCACAATCTTATTCTAGTGTCTAAGCTCCATTCCGTGATAATTAAACCGTGTGTATTTTGATCATTAATTTCTGCAATCATTTTTTTGATAGCACTGATATTCGTTTTGTTGATCAAGGTGTCGAAGCGGTCAAATCTCCCAACTTGGGACTCCACCACCCCTTTGCCGTGTGAAAGTAGACGACATCTTGATGTTTACGATCGTCACGCGCCCTAGGGTTTGAGCAACGCAGTAAAACTTTGTCTTGCCCCTCTTTTTGGTAGGCATACTGTTCTAAAGGCTGCTGACAGACAGGACATGGGTAGTCAGTGTTCTGAGGCTTGCTAACGGGAGCCGATGATTTAGGGTGAGGGGCTTCCCAGCGTTTTGAGCGATCGCACCAAAACAGCACGACGTTCTCGCAGCCCTCCACGCATTTGAGAAAATACTTCTTTTTGACTTTGGGGCTAGGAATTTTAGCCAGCGGCTTTTCACACTGAGGGCAGCGAGTGCGTGAGGTCTGAAGTTGTTTCTGCGATCGTGCTACCGGGTTTGTCGTCAGATGCTGAGGAATCACTCTCTGAGCTTGCAGCAGCGCAGGCTCAAAATAGCTTTCGTTCCAGCTAGTGAGATAGCGCTGCCAGTCTTGTTTGCCTGCGGCGATTTCATCCAGCGATCGCTCCATTTGCGCCGTAAACTCTGATTGCAGCAGATCGGGCAACGCATCAGCTAAGAAGCGATCGACCTCCAGACCTAGAGAAGTTGGCTGTAATGCGCCTTTGATCACGTCTACATAAAGCCGCTCTTTGAGCGTGAGAATCGTCGGCGCATAAGTGCTGGGGCGACCAATTCCCTGCCGCTCCATCACCTGGACTAGTTTAGGTTCGCTATAGCGAGGCGGCGGCTGAGTTTGCTTTTGCTCATGGGCAGCTCGCTCCAAGATCAACGCTTGAGCCGCTTGCAGAATCGGCAACTCGACATCTGCGCTCAAATTGTTCCAATATTTGCTGTAGCCTTGAAACTCAATCACCTGACCTTTTGCTTGCCAAAAAATCGTGCCCGATTGTGTCACAACGCAGGTTTGTCGAACTCGTGCGGGTTGGCACTGCGTCGCCATCGATCGCTTCCAGATCAAAACATAAAGGGCAAAGGCATCGCTCGATAGTTCTAATCTGAGTTGGGCTGAGGCGCGATTTACATCGGTCGGGCGAATTGCTTCGTGTGCTTCTTGAGAGCCTTTAACTTTGCGATGATGGGTGACTTTTTTAGGGACATTCTCGGCATCATGTCCGATCAGCCACTGCCGCGCTTGCTCGGTGAATTCTTGACTCAGCTCAACGCTATCGGTTCGCATATAGGTGATCAGCCCCGCTTCATAGAGCGACTGTGCCACCTGCATCGTTTTCTCAGGGCTGAATTTGAGACGCGATCCGGCGGCTTGCTGTAAGGTTGAGGTCACAAAAGGCGGCGGAGGTGTGCGGCTGACCACTTTGCCTTCAATGGAGCGAACCCGATTCGGAAAGGCTTGAGCTTGCTGCACCAAGCGATCGGCATCTGCCTGACTCAACACGCGATGAGATTCTTGAGCAGGGCGCTCTGTCGGATTGGTCGCATCATCAACAGGTGACTCGTCCTCAGTTGTCGTCTCAGTGCCGCGATAAAATGCCCGAAACCCTTCTGCGTAGTCAACCCAGACATTCCAATAGGTTTGAGGCACGAAAGCTTCGATTTGGCGTTCGCGATCGCAGAGAATATGCAGCGCCGCGCTTTGCACTCGCCCCATTGATTTAGCGCCGTTCTGCAACTGCCACAGCAAGGGCGAACCTTTAAAGCCCACCAATTTATCGAGTACGGTGCGGCAAAGCCCCGCGTGGACTAGGTTCTGATTAATCTGTCTCGGTTGCGAAATCGCTTTCTTGACGGCTGCGGGCGTAATTTCAGAATAAACCACTCGCTGCGGTTGTTTGAGATTCAACGCTTGCTGAATGTGCCACGCGATCGTTTCGCCTTCGCGATCGTCATCCGTCGCCAGCACTACGGTTTGCACTTGCTTCACCGCCGATCGCAACTGCTGAATCGTATCCTTACCGCGTTCTCCGCGAGGCACAAATCGACACTGCACGCGATCGCCCGTCAAATCAAACCCCAACGAATCAATGCCATCACTTGCCAGTTCACGCACATGACCCATACTGGCTTTGACAATCCAATCAGATCCTAAGATTTGACTGAGTTTTTTAATTTTTCCAGGGCTTTCAACAATAAAAAGTTTGGTCGGCATCTTAAAAAGAATGGATGGCAGAAACGTTGGGTAGAACGTCTATACCATCCATTGTACGATTGAAACCTCGTGCGATTTAAGTGATCACAGTCGGCTTTTCCATTCCAGTGAAGGTGCGAATTTGCGCCACTTGGTCAGCGATCGCGATCAGGTCAGCCAATGCCTCTTGCGGGTCGAGATGATGTTTGGTCGGATCGGCTTCATATTGCTCAAGATAAACCCGAAGAGTTGCGCCTTGCGTACCCGTCCCCGACAGGCGAAAAACAATACGAGACCCATCGGTAAACCCAATCCGAACGCCTTGATTGTTGCTAACGCTGCCGTCAATCGGATCGGTGTAGCTAAAATCATCACTGTATTCAACTTCTCGATCGCCAAACTTTTTGCCTTTCAGCGTCGGCAGTTGAGCGTGAACATTTGCCATTAAGATGTTTGCCCGATCGCTCTCGACTCCTTCATAGTCATAGCGAGAGTAATAATTTCGACCATAGGTTTGCCAATGGTCTTGCATCAACTCCTCAACGGATTGTTGCTTCACCGCTAAGATATTGAGCCAAAACAGCACCGCCCACAATCCATCTTTTTCACGAATGTGATTAGAGCTGGTTCCAAAGCTTTCTTCACCGCAGATCGTAGCTTGATTGGCATCCAACAAATTACCAAAAAACTTCCATCCGGTCGGTGTTTCATAGCAGGGAATACCTAACTTTGCCGCGACTAGATCGGCAGCTTGACTCG
>JAYVFW010000316.1:0-3825 GCA_043772715.1 Phormidesmis sp.
TAAATAAACGGTCAAACCAATGGCTATTTTCTGCTAAAAGCTGATGTCAGATAAGCTTTTGCGCTTTACATACGGAATCCAGAAAGCCAAGTTTGAAGAACACTTTAAAGATTTCTACAACAATTCGACCTGCTCACAGAGTAATCTTAAGCAATTGCGTTTTATACACTTTAGAGATATTTGACGAAAACATTAAGAATTTGTTTAGCTTGCGATTTGTTATTAGCAGATTTTTGAGTAAGCACTCTTACGATCGCGTTACATTTTGCTTTAATTTCTTAACAATTGATATTTGAATCGCAGGCATTACAAATATCTCTTATTGATAAAAAGCTTGCCCTGTTGGAGTTGCCAAATCTGCTCTACCCGCTTCGATCAAGGCACGATCGCGAATTCGGCAAGAATCGCAGACTCCGCAAGGTTGATCGCCTCCTTGATAACAAGACCAGGTGAGCGCGATCGGCACCTCTAATCGCAAGGCACGACGCACGATATCGGCTTTTGAATCGGTTACTAGAGGTGCAACTAGTATTGGAGCTTTTCCTGCCAGTCCAGCTTTTGAGGAGAGGGTTGCGAGATTTTGAAACGCCTCTAAATATTCAGGACGACAGTCAGGGTAGCCCGAATAATCAACGGCATTGATGCCTAAAAAAACCGCGTCCGCACCTTTTGCTTCTGCCAGCGAAAGGGCGATCGCGATAAACACCGTGTTTCGTCCGGGGACGTAAGTTGTGGGAATCACGCCAGACTGAGCGCCATCAGTGGGGACGGCGATCGCTAGATCGGTCAAAGCAGAACCGCCCCACTGCGCCAAATTCACCTGCATCACAAAATGGTCTTGAATCTTTAAGTGAGCGGCAACTTGGTTTGCGGCGAGTAGCTCACGATCGTGTCGCTGACCATAATTCAACGACAGGGCAATCACCTCATAGCCATCGGCGATCGCTTGGGCGGCTGATGTTGCAGAATCTAGTCCACCAGAGAGAAGGACGACGGCTTTAGGTTTCATGGTGACTCTTTTAAAATCATGGCGAGAAAACTTAAGTAGTTTAGCGATCGTTTCTAAATCCCATTGTCATCTTTGAGCGAGTTTAGGAACGCGCCCCGTTAGCCCGGTCATGAGTTTGAGCGCCAATGATTTGACTGGCAACACAGTTTGAAGAACCCGTAACCCTGAGCGACGTAGAAAGACGATCGCCAGAATATTATTGGAGAACGTGCGATCGAGCAGGTCGGTAAAGCCCAGAATAATCAGATTCTCCCACTTGCGCCAGCGTTCATAGCGTTTGAGAACTTTGAGACTGGCAATGTCTTCGCCCTGCTGGTATGCGGCTTGCAAAACTTGTGCCAAAGCTGCCGCATCTCGAATTCCCATATTGATGCCCTGCCCGCCTACAGGGTGGCAACAATGTGCGGCATCTCCAATCAGCGCTAATCGAGGTAACACGTAGCGATTGCTGTGCATGAGCTGAACCGGAAACACGTAACGATCGCCTTCGAGCGTGAGTTTGCCCATCTGGTCGCCATAGCGATGGGTGAGTTCTTTTAGAAACTGATCATCGTCTAAAGCCACGATCGCGGTCGCCTCAGCGCGAGGAGCCGTCCAAACGATTCGGCATCGACCGTTGGATAAAGGCAAAATTGCAAACGGTCCGCTGGTCCAAAATCGCTCATAGGCGGTGTGATTGTGGAACTTTTCGGGCTTAATGGTGGCGACGATGCAAGACTGCCAATATTGCCAGCCGTGAGTGCGAATATTGGCTTGTTGGCGGAGCGGCGATCGCGCTCCATCTGCGGCGACGATTAACCGAGTGCGAATGGATTGAACTTTTCCGTTGACCAAAACTTTCAGCGTTGCCTCGTCAGGTTGGAGATCGGTCTTCACCACGCTTGCAGGACATAGCCAAGTAATGTGAGAATTCTGCCGCAAAGAGTCTTGAAGTGCAGCAAGCAAAACTTGATGTTCGGCAACATATCCCAAAGTTTGGGCACCTAAATCTTGAGGTACGAACTGCACCACATGGGGATAGTTGCCATCTGAGAGACGAATTTTAGTATAAGTTTCAAGCTGAGGGCGGATCTGGCTCCAAACGCCAATGCCATGGAGAATGCGGCTAGAAAGCGGAGAAATATTGTAGGCTTGCCCTCTGGCGCTCGCGATCGATTTTGCTTCGGCTTCGATCAACACCACGCGCAACCCGGAATCTTTTAAAGCACAAGCCAGGGTTGCTCCCACGATCCCCCCGCCCACGATCGCCAAGTCATAGTCATAAGTTGAGGAACTGAGTCTAGGTGCTGCGCTCGTCATCTTAAAAAACTGATAGGATACGAAACTTTACATCTATTGTTACAGAAAAAGACGTAGGACTGAAAAACCGCTAAAACACAGTCAGTAAACAAAGCAATAGGGCTTCTGTCCATTCGACGATCGCCCCATAAGTGTCTCCAGTCTGTCCGCCTAATTTGTGATTAAACCATGCCCCTGTGAAGATCGCGATCGTCATTCCTCCCAAAATTGTGCCTGCTGCCAACAGCGGACGATCGCGCTCAAAAAAGATTCCTAACCCTACCAATAGCAAAAGAGTGGGCAACGTCTCCCAAAGAGACTGAATCGATGCTTTGTGAAACGCCCCTTTCCCGGTCGGCTTGAGATAAGGGAATCGAGCGATCGCCACGAGTTGTCCCCAGCGCCCCCAACTGGCTGCCGCCATCAATAAGAACGCTCGATCGATCTGTATCTCACTCAAAGCAGCAGTTTTGAGCAGCAATACTACGATTCCTGCCATTGCTCCAAAGGCTCCTGTCGCGCTGTCTACCATGACTTCGAGACGACGCTTTGGATCGGTCACGGCTAATCCATCGGCGCTATCCATTACGCCATCCAGGTGCAAGCCTCCTGTGACGGCAACCCAAGCGGCAACTACAATCGCGCTCCGAGTCAACGGGGGCATTCCTACCCAGTCCAACCCCCAGTCTAAAATGCCTAAAAGTCCGCCGATTAGCAAGCCGACGATCGGGGCAATTCGAGCGATGCCGCTAAACTTTAAACCACAATCTGTCGGAACTGGAAGACAGGTGTAGAACGCAATGCCTGCGGCAATTTGCTGAGATAAAGACTTGATAGCTGACCCCATTTTCCCCATCCTCCCCTTCATAGAACTTAAATTCTTCACACTCTGTTTAAAGCTGTAGATTGATTTTTCCAGCCATAATGACTGTAGAGAGTTCTCCACTCAGGGTCAGCAAAACTAAGGCTTTCAGATATGAGTCATGACCATTCTTCCCGCGACATAAGGCTTCCAGCCCCTTGCATCATCGACGTAGGCACGATCGTTGATAAGCGGGATATGCATCGCCTGCTGACCGACCTCAACCGAGTTCGTTACATCCATACCCAAGATGGTGTGGTCACGAGCCAGGGTGAAGGGTGCCTTTTAGAAGTTTTTGCCAACGCCCAACGAGCGACGTTAATTGCAAATCACGCGATCTACATCAATGTTCATAGCTTTGATTATTTAGAGTTGAGCCAGTCATCAGAGCAGGAGACTTATTTTGATTTAATTCAAGATAGCCGTCAACTGAGGCTGATTCCGCTCTCCAATCCGTTACAACATCCGGGTCGCAGCATCAATGCCGCTGCGCTAGAAGCAATGGTTGCCGAAGTTTTTTCTGCCGGGTGGGATGTGCAGATCGATGACGACGACGCTTTTTAAGGCGATCGCAGCTTCTAAGTAGACAGACCTAATTAAATGTAAGATGCCGCAAACCGCCCTCACCCTAAATCCCTCTCCCTAGGGAGAGGGACTTTGAATCTTGCTCCCTTCT
>JAYVFW010000317.1:0-11416 GCA_043772715.1 Phormidesmis sp.
TCTCAATCAGCTTGCTTACGTTCATGAACAAGCCAAACGACCCGCTCAAGCCATTCCCTATCAGCAGCAACTGGCTGACCTTTATCAAAAAAATTCCCAGCCTGAGTTGCTCCCCGCTCTCAAAATTAGAATCGCCGACAATTATGCAACCAGTGGTCAGATCAATTTAGCCGAGCAGAACTATCAGGAAGCCTTTAAGCTGGCTCAACCCGTCTTTCAACTAGCCTATGCCGAGGATGCTTTGCAAAAATTGGGAGTGCTGTATCGCGCCAACGATCGCTTAGATGCCGCTTTGCAAGTCTACGAATATCTAGCTGGAGTCCAGCAGCAAGCCTATGACACTTATGGGCTGATGGATGCCTACGATCAAATTGGACAGATTCATCTTGCCCGCAAAGCTTACCCCCAAGCGTTGACTGCGTTTAATCAAGGGTTAGCGGTAGCCAAGCAACTCAACTACCGAACCGATTATTTCAGTAGCCAGATTCAGCAAGTGGCTCAAAAAACGGGGCGATAGGGCTTGAATCCGCTAGTCGGGTTGAATCTCTAAGTTCAACACATAAGAGCCTAACTGAATTTTATCTGACCAGAGTTCATATTCTAAATGCAAGCGCTCAGGCAAAGTCTTGCCATCAAAGTTGAGCTGACGGGTAAAATTGCGAAGCTGTAGCTGGCTACTTTGTTCTCCCTGATTGCCTTGCAGCCAATAGCGGCTGATGCCATAAACGCCGCGCTCCCAGTGATGACGATAACTGAGCTTGCCATCGCCCTGCATGGTTAGGGTGATGCGGTAGGGCGACATTTCTAACCACAGCAATCGAGGCGTGGGTGGCTGATTCTGAGTGGGTCGTTGATCGCCCTGCTCGTGACCAACGGCAACTTTAGGCTCCGTCAACAGCAGATGGGACCGTTCTTGATCTCGCTGATAAATCGTGGCGATCGCCTGCACGTCAGACCAAACAGGCAAATCTGTAGACACGATCGAGAGCGAGACAAGTCTGCGATGGTGGGTCAGCATGGAATGGTAGGATGACTTACGAATTGCGATGTCAGTCTAGCTGATCCCCATGACAACTC
This sequence comes from Phormidesmis sp., assembly GCA_043772715.1. Taxonomy (GTDB): domain Bacteria; phylum Cyanobacteriota; class Cyanobacteriia; order Leptolyngbyales; family Leptolyngbyaceae; genus Phormidesmis_A. The sequence goes on from JAYVFW010000317.1 coordinate 1,078, forward strand.
CCACCTCAATCGCTTTAAATATCACTGACCAACAGCACGAGTTGATCATCAAAGGCAGAGGGCAAGCACTACACGGGCGAATTCGGGTGCCGGGAGACAAATCGATTTCTCATCGATCGCTGATGTTAGGTGCCCTCGCTGAAGGAGAAACCATCATTCATGGATTACTACTCGGCGAAGATCCGCGCAGCACAGCAGAGTGCTTTCGGGCAATGGGGGCGGCGATTTCAGACCTGAATGCCGAAGAAGTGCGGGTGAAGGGGATCGGGTTGGGCAATCTGCAAGAACCTGAAGATGTGCTTAACACGGGCAACTCCGGGACAACTACTCGGTTAATGCTAGGAATTTTAGCGTCGCATCCCGGCAAGTTTTTCACGGTGACGGGCGATCGCTCGATTCGTTCTCGTCCGATGTCTCGCGTCGTTAAACCTTTGCAGCAGATGGGCGCACAGATTTGGGGTCGCGACAGCAATTCCCTTGCACCTTTAGCGATCCAAGGACAAGCTTTAAAGCCAATTCACTATTATTCTCCGATCGCCTCTGCCCAAGTCAAATCCTGCATTCTCTTAGCGGGACTGATGACTCAAGGGCAGACAACCATCACCGAACCTGCTCTCTCACGCGACCACAGCGAACGGATGCTCAAAGCATTTGGGGCAGAGTTGAGCGTTGACTCCGAAACCAATAGCGTCACGATTACCGGACAAGCCCGACTCAAAGGACAAACCGTGGTCGTGCCGGGAGATATCAGTTCAGCAGCGTTTTGGCTCGTGGCGGCAGCGATCGTCCCTGGTTCTGATTTGACGATCGAGAATGTCGGCGTGAATCCGACTCGCACTGGCGTGTTAGAAGCCCTAGCACAAATGGGCGCAGACATCACGTTAGAAAATCAGCGCGAAGTTGCCGGGGAGCCTGTCGCCGATCTGCGAGTGCGTCACAGCAAACTCAAGGCTTGCACGATCGCCGGAGATTTAATTCCTCGCTTAATTGACGAGATTCCGATTTTGGCAGTCGCCGCCACCTTTGCCGAAGGAACTACTGTGATTCGAGACGCTGAAGAATTGCGGGTTAAAGAGAGCGATCGTATCACCATCACCGCCGCTCAACTCAATCTCATGGGAGCCAGCATCACCGAGCTACCCGACGGCATGGAAATTGTCGGCGGCAAATCTCTAAGCGGGGCTGAAGTCGATAGCCACACTGATCATCGGATTGCGATGAGTTTGGCGATCGCGGCGCTCAACGCGACGGGTGTCACAACCATTCAGCGTGCAGAAGCAGCGGCAATTTCTTACCCCGATTTCACCGCCACTTTGCAACAAGTCACCCAAACATAACCCGCACATCTACGTACGGGCATGGCACTGCCGTGCCCATAGACCTTGCAAATAGCCGACACGAGTTAAATAACGATCGCTAACCCAACGTCAGTTCGACGGTTTTTTCGCTTCGTTGTCGGCGGCTTCTGCCCCCTAGATCCCCCATTCTAGGGACTTTGAAACTGGAGTCTTGGCTCAAAGTCCCCCACCCGTGGGGGCTGCCCGAATTCACCATCGAAGCGAACCGCTTCTGTCGAACTGACGCTAACCCATCAAAATCACGTTATCAATGACGTGAATAATTCCATTATCAGCTTCGATATCAGGCGCGATCACGGTAGCATTCTTTACCTCAAAGCCGTCAGTGAAATTTAGCTTAATGGGCGAACCTTCGAGCGACGTGACAAAATCGAGCTTTTCTAAATCGGCTTTTGTGTATTTTCCAGCGACGACATGAAAGGTCAAAATTCGAGCCAGTTGCGGAATGTTTTGCACCAGGGTTTGAATCGTTCCGGGTGGCAGTTTAGCAAAAGCATCATCCGTCGGTGCAAACACCGTAAACGGACCGGGACTCTTGAGCGCATCTACCAGGTTAGCGGCTTTAACAGCCGTCACTAACGTATTAAACGATCCTGCACCAACGGCAATGTCAACGATATCAGCCATAGTAACTATAAAATTGAGAATCTACAGGAGAGAGGTATGGGTGATCACAACCAGATTTTGAATCTGATTAGAAAAGCGCTGCACGTCAGAGGTGAAGGTGCCAGTCTGCGATCGCTGCAAGTCAGAAACCCGCAATAGCTGGGCAAAGGCTCCAACAAAACTTTGAATCGTGCAACGCTGATTGGAAGGGAGCTAATGCTCTTATGGATTATCATATCTACAAAATCCATAGTAAAAAGTCATTGTTATCAATAGACGCAATAGATTTTTTTCTATGAGCAGATGCTTATCTTCAGGAGCCATTCGCCTTGCAAAACGCCACCCTCCACCAGCTCAAAGTTTTTGAAGCGGTTGCTCGTCACAGCAGTTTTACCCGCGCTGCCGAGCAACTGTTTCTCACTCAGCCAACGGTTTCAATGCAGGTCAAGCAGTTGTCGAAAACGGTGGGGTTGCCGTTGTTTGAGCAAGTCGGCAAACGCCTTTATCTGACTCCTGCTGGCAAAGAACTTTATGCCACCTGTCGAGATTTATTCGATCGCATTGCTCAATTTGAGATCGCGATCGCCGATCTTAAAGGATTAAAACAAGGCTGTTTGCGAGTTGCCGTAGTCACGACTGCAAAATATGTGATTCCTCGCATTCTTGGCCCATTTTGTCAGCGCTATCCCGGCATTGATATTTCTCTGACAGTGACCAATCACCAATATGTATTAGATAGTCTCAACGACAACCGCGACGATTTATATATTCTTAGCCAGTTGCCCGAAGATTCTGACGCGACAGCACATTCATTTATGGAAAACCCATTAGTGATGCTGGCTCCGCGTAATCATCCCTTAGCTCACGAGAAAAACATCCCCTTAAAGCGGATTTCTGAAGAACCTTTGATCATGCGAGAACCGGGTTCGGGCACCCGCAAAGCGGTGAAGCAACTATTTGACTCTCAGGGGTTGCCGATGAAGGTCAAACTTGATTTGGGCAGCAATGAAGCCATCAAACAAGCGATCGTAGGAGGTTTAGGGCTTTCGGTGCTTTCTAAGCACACGCTGGCGCTGGAAGGACTTAACAACCAGTTGGTGATTTTAGATGTCGAAGGCTTTCCGATCGAGCGCTATTGGTATGTAGTGTATCCATCAGGCAAACAGCTATCGGCGATCGCGCAGGCTTTCTTTGACTATTTGTTGAATGAGGGCAAACAAGTTGCAGAAGAAACGGCGTTTGAGAAACTGCTCTAAAGTTTGAGGTTTGAATGGGATTTTCTCACTCAAACCTCAACATTAGTCCGGCAGTTTATATTGCCCTACAATCCGTTTTGCGTAGTCTGGGACGTGCTGCTCTAGCTTTTCGGGGTAGTTGCGCTTGACATATAAATAGTTGCGGGTGAAGTGAGAATCGATCGAGAATCGCGCATATTCCAAGCCTTTGGGTCCGATTTTCTCGATCACTACACCCATCAGTTTTGCCGCCCACATTGGCAGAGTTACGCCTTTGTCATAAGCAGGAATGCTTTGCTGAACGGCGTTTTTACGATCGCCCTGCGACATCACAGGCTGCGTTTCGATTTGGTCTTGCATTAAGTCGAGCATTTCTTGACCGCGATCGTTTCTCACTACAATCCACTGCCAGCCAAAGGGCGCACCCATATAGCCAACGACGAGATCGGATAGAGAATTTACGTAGTCAAAGCAGCTTAAGCACGAGGGCGCGAATACGTCTTTAAGCTCGTTGGTTTTTAAGCCAAAAAAGGGCACCAACTCAGTTGAGCCATCTTCGTGCTTAAAATGCACTCGAAAGTCTTGCATAAACTCGTAGTAGACGACGGTATCAGGCGATCGACTGGTCGTGTCTAAAAATTTCTGCAATCCGGCGCGGGTCACATTGTCGGTGCAAGGAGTGCCCAACACATAGAGCTTTTCGAGTCCTAGCTGCTGTTCGACGGCTCGCAGGGCTTGGATCTGACAGCCAACTCCGATTACCAAGAGCCGCTTCATTCCCGACTGTTCGATTTCTTCTAAAATCGACAGATTTGGCGAGAGTGTTGGTTTGTTAACTCGTGCAGCCAAAATGTCTTCAGGTGTGCGGGCGATCACAGGTTTAGGCTGAAAGCGATCGTCCTCACTATTTTGCACGCAGACGACTCCTTCAACCATGCCGCGATTCAGCATTTCGATAGCGATCGAACTCACAATGCCCGTCCACTGTGCCCCCGGAATCGGTTCTGTTTTCCGCGCTGCCATCATGTCTTGATGAACGCCAAAATACCAATCGTCCTGGTTTTCTAAATCGCGACTGCGCCCGTGAACGGTTTCTTCGAGCGCGGCAATCTGCTGATTGAGAAATGCACACGCATCTTTAACATAGTGAATATAGTAGGTGTCACACAGCCCACACTCGCTGCACAGTTCTTTAGCAGGGCGACGGCTAGAAGATTTGAGGGCTTTTGCCTTTTTGTGAGGATGCGCCAGAGTCATGGGGGGACAAGTTCTATAAAAGGTCACTAGATCACAATAACCTAATGCTGCTGTCTGAAATCGTCTCTGATTGCTATCTTGAACAGAGTGACGTTTACGAATTGCGATCGATGCAGCCTGATATCAATAAATCCTCTAGCGTTTGGGACTATAAGCCTTGGTGGTGTCAACCCTGGTCAATTCTGCTCACGGGAGTGACGCTAATTAGCGGCAGTTGGATTGTGTTTAAAACGATTTGGGTGACGGTGCTGGTGGCGATTCCGATTTTGATTTGGATGGGATTTTTTCTATTGGTTTATCCGAGGTCAATGGCTGAAACGTTATCAAAATCAGAATAAGCGTCGTCTTGATGAAATTTATGAGACTGCCGAAATCTCTATTCTTTCCCGAACTCTGATACTAACCAAGCGACGACTTGACTTTGATTAGTTTGACGAGATTGCTGCAATGCTTTTTGAAGTAAGGAGATTTGCAGCTTAGGTAATACTTTAGATTCCGTAATCCGATAGCTACCTTGGTTCTCAATTGCAAACGCCAGCACTCGAACATTTTTCACATCTAAAACCCAATATTCCTTGACCCCCAAATCTTCGTACAGCAATCGCTTTGCACCTTGATCGTCAGCGAGAGAAGTATTGGCGACTTCGATCACTAAATCAGGAGGTGGATAGATGTCTAAGTCGATAATAGTAGTCCCCCAAGGAATCGCCTCAGCATTGGCTCCGATGCAGTACGCAATATCGGGTTGAGCATCCTCGAATCCTACTTTACGAAACGTGCAGTTTGTTAACCCTTGAGTTGGAATGGCTTTAAGACCGCAGAATAAGTTGACTGTAAAACTCGCGATCGTATTGTCGGCAGCGTGGTCATGCCCAAGGGGAGCCAGCTCAATCCTCATTTTGTGGTCGTGATAATATCCTTTAGCTTTTGCATAAGCCTGATGATCAATCACTTGCAGATACTCTTCCCAAGTGGCGCTAACCCATGTGTCGGTAGGAATTTGAACCTGTTGCATATCTATACGCGGCACATCAAATGAAGATGTTTATACGCTATCACACTGTTAGAGTTTGAATTTTAGATGGGCTTGAGAACACAGATCACTACGGATTTGACTGACATCTCTCGAAGCTGCATTCTGATTGCTATTCCGAATTTCTTTTGTAGTTTGGACAACTTATGACGTTTGTACCTGTTCAGAAACCGATGTCCAAGCCTTGGTTTCAGCTATCCAAATCACAATAAATTGCTCTGAGGTCAGAGTACAGAGTGCCGACGTTTCCCCGTCTGAATTGGCAAACTCTACTTCATACTCATCATCACCAAAATCCTCAATAATTGCGCCTTTCGCGCCTGCTTTCAGATTGTCTGCTGGTAAATCTACTACCAACTCAATTCCATCAAATAAGGCTGGTTTCATCATCGTTTTCTCCGCAGCACATATAACGTTGTTAGTTTCGCTACATCACTCCCAGTCGCTACAATCCAGCCTGTGCGAACAACTTCCTGTTGCCCTTCTGTTCCAATTATTACCAAATTCACTTGATAACGCTGCCCATGTTGATTCATTCTGCCTAAGATTGCTTCTGCATCTAAGGCTTGATTCTCAATCTGTTTTAATAATGGCACATAATTTTTCTGCGTGAATCCTAAATACCTTTGAAATAGAACCGCTTTATCTGCTCCACCTGACAGACTTGTTGGATCGAGCGCGTATTCTGTCAGCTTACGCGGATCAACCCTGATTTGACTGACAATCTCTCGAAGCTTCATTCTGATTGCTATTCTGAATATGGCAATTTTAGAATATCGCTCTCTTGACCCAAAACTCTGGCCAACTCGCATTCTTCGCCTTCCGCTTAATTAAAAAAGGCGCTTTTGCAGATGTCGCCGTTGACGAAGTGCTGCATCAGACCGAATTGACTGCGGTCGATCGCCCCTTGCTGACCGAGCTAGTCTACAGTTGTGTGAGACAACAGCAAACCTTAGATGCCCTGATTGACCAACTCGTCACTAAAAAAGATCAACCCCCAGATCTGCGAATCATTTTGCACTGGGGGTTGTATCAACTGCGCTATTTCGACAACAGTGCGTTCTCAAGATTCTTTGCCTCCAGATCTCTTCTCGCTTCTTCTACTTGAAACTGAGCGAGTTGAGCATCCATTTGGTGGCTGACCAGATCGCGAAATTCGATGAAGTGTTCTGCATAAGCACATACCGTTAAGTATTGATCCCAAACGGTCGGATTGTGCTTGAGAATGCTGAACAAATGATGCCAAAACATCAGGCGCGTATTCCGCCTAATGCCCTGTTGCCAGACCACATAAGCCAGCGCCTTTAACTCGACTAAGCCTGGAAACTTATCGGGGGCAAGTCGCGGCGGCGCAGTCATTTGCCGGAACGATCGATAGACGCGATCGAGAAAACACTTCGGCTCATACAGAGTGCAAAATGCTCGAATATATTCCTGAGCAATTTGCTCAACCGGGCGAGTCGGAATAAAATTCATCAACATTGTTTGGCTGCCGTCCCCTAAGATTTCGAGCAGTCGTCCTTCTTTTTTCAACCGATGCCACAGCGCCGTATCGGGAAGTGCCTGAAGAATGCCGAATGTTGTGGTCGGAATGGCAGTTTGTTCAACAAACTCAATAATGCGATCGCCCGCTCCTGGCTTCTCGCCGTCAAACCCAATAATGAACCCTGCGGTGACTCGCAAACCCGTTTCGTTAATCGCTCGCACCGCATCGACGAGAGAATTCCGCATATTCTGAAACTTTTTGGTGAGTTGCAGACTTTCTGCGTCTGGCGTTTCGATGCCTAAAAAGACTGCCTTAAAGTTGCACGCCACCATTGAGTGCATCAACTCTACATCTTCAGCTAAATCAACCGAGGCTTCGGTGAGAAAAGTAAAGGGATATTGGCGCTCTGCCATCCAGCCTTTGAGTTCTTGCAGCATCAGCTTGACGTTGCGCTTGTTGCCAATGAAGTTGTCATCGACCATAAAAATCGATCGCCGCCAGCCCAGTTGATAGAGACATTCAAGCTCTGCCAAAAGCTGCTGCGGATCTTTGGTGCGCGGTTTGCGTCCGTAAAGCACAATGATGTCGCAAAACTCGCACTGAAAGGGGCAGCCCCGCGAAAATTGCACGCACATCGCATTGTAAGCATCTAACTCTAGCAAGTCATAGCGAGGAATCGGCGTATGGGTTACGTCGGGTCGTTCACCATTTGAGCGAAAAACGCCTTGGGATTCGCCCCGCTCGATCGCTTCCACAAACAGCGGCAGCGTCAGTTCACCTTCATCTAAAACGAGGTAGTCTGCCCCAGCTTCTAAAGAATCTTGAGGAATCGATGTCGGATAAGGCCCGCCAACGGCGACCGATTTGCCCCGCCGCTTGGCTTCTCTAATCAGTGCCAACAAATCTGGCTTTTGCACAATCATTGCCGACAAAATCACGACTTCTGCCCAGGCCCATTCTGCCTCGGTGACTGCTCGAACATTATGGTCTACTAGCTGAAACTCCCAGGTTTGGGGCAAGATAGCGGCAACCGTCACTAACCCTAACGGCGGCATCGAAGCTTTGCGGTTAATCAGCTTCAAAACCTTTTCATAAGACTCGATCGTTTTAGGAAACCGGGGATAGAGTAGGAGTGCGCGCATAATGTTCAAAACCTAGAGTGGGTTAAACAGACTGGGGCAAGTGCATTCAAGAGAATAGCACTCTTGATTATGAAGAGGAAACACCCGATCGTCGCCTCAAAACCTATTTTGACCCTCTAAACGTCCCAAATTGCAACATCGACTCATTAATTTGCGTTCTAATTTGATGTCAGTTCGACAGAAGCGGTTTGCTCCGGTTGTAAATTCGGGAAGCCCCCTAAATCCCCCAATTTGGGGGACTTCAAGCCAAAATTTCGGTTCAAAGTCCCCCAGAATGGGGGATTTGGGGGGCAGAAGCCGCTAACAACGAAGCGAATAAACTCGTCGAACTGACGTTAATTTGCGTCTTTGATGCGAGTTTTGCGCTCTAAAATCTCCTTTAAGACGAGAGTCACGACTGCTAATAACGCCAACAATACTGCCGCCGAATAAGCCGCTTCGGTTTCATATTGCTTATACGTTTCCTCGACAAAAAGCGGTAAGCTTTGCGTCTTGTTAGCAATATTGCCAGACACCACTGAAACGGCACCAAATTCGCCCATTGCTCTGGCGTTAGTGAGAATCACACCATAGAGCAAACCCCATCTGATGCTGGGTAAGGTGACTCGCCAAAACGTTTGCCATTCGCCTGCCCCTAGAGTCTTTGCCGCTTCTTCTTGATCGACTCCAATTTCTTCTAACACCGGAATCACTTCACGCGCCACAAACGGCATACTCACAAACACCGTCGCCAACACCATGCCCGGAATCGCAAACACAATGTTGATATTGCTGGCTTCGAGTGCGCCGCCAAACCAGCCTCGTCGCCCATAGAGCAAAACGATCATCAAGCCTGCTACGACTGGCGAAATCGAGAAGGGCAAATCGATCAGGCTCAAAACAAAGGCTCGACCCGGAAACCGCCGCCGCGCGATCGCCAGCGCCGCACACAGCCCAAACACTACATTCAACGGCACCGCAATCATTGCCATCAATAGCGTTAGACGCGCTGCAAACAGAAAATCGGGACGGACAAGCGTCTTAAAAAATGTGCCAACTCCTCTGCTAAATGCCTGCACAAACACGTTTGCGGCTGGAATGTAAAGCACTAGAGAGAGATAGAGAACGGCGATCGCAATCAAAACCGCAGGCACCCATTTATGTTGCGGTTTGGTTGCAGGGTTCTTCCCCGTTTTGGGCACAGAGGCATTAAAAGATGGATTCAGATCAGCCATATCGTTTGCCCCACGATTGTAAGAGATTGATTGCTAGCAGCATCACGAGTGAGATCATCAGCAAAACAACGCCGATCACGGTTGCACCCGAATAGTCATATTGCTCTAATCGTTGAAAGATCAACACAGGCGCGATCAAATCTTTGAACGGCGTGTTGGATGCGATAATCACAGTCGAGCCATACTCTCCAACTGCGCGAGAGAATCCTAGTGCAACACCTGTTAGGATCGATGGAAACAAGGGTGGCAACACCACTCGCCGAAAAGTCTGAAAATCTGAAGCTCCCAAACACCAAGCGGCTTCCTCGATATCTTTTTCCATTTCTGTCAAGACAGGCTGCACCGTTCGCACGACAAACGGCAGCGAGATAAACGTCATGGCGACAAAAACGCCCAGTCGAGTGAAGGCAATTTTAATGCCTAAGGGAGCAAACAGCGAACCAATCCAGCCGTTATCGCTGTAGATGGTGGCGAGGGTTAACCCGGCGACTGAGGTGGGCAGGGCAAAAGGCAAATCGACCGAGGCATCAAACAGCCGCTTTAAGGGAAAGTCATAGCGAACTAAAACCCAAGCGATCAGCGTTCCAAACACGCCATTCAGTAAAGCCGCCGCGAACGCTGTTGTAAACGTCACATCATAAGCCGCTAGCGCGATCGGACTCGTAGCAATCCGCCAAAAATCAGCAGGGCTTTCGCTGCTTGCCTTGAGAAACATCGCCGCCAGCGGCAAAAATAGCATGACGCTCAGATAGCCGATCGTGATGCGCCACGTCCAAGGCACTTTAGCCAATCTAGTCAGAAGCGTCTTCCGAGCGGGAGGCTTCTGAAATTCATCAACCTGGGGAGAAGAAACCATCGTGATATTTAGAATGAGCCATTCATGTTAATAGAAATCTGGAGACGTTTTTCAGGCGTTGCTGAATGCAAATATGAATTGCCCCCTAGCCCCCCAAGTTTGAGGGGAACCAGAATCTTAAAGTCCCCCAAAATTGGGGGATTTAGGGGGCG
>JAYVFW010000318.1:0-11408 GCA_043772715.1 Phormidesmis sp.
GCCGAGACTTTTGCCCCCTAAATCCCCCACGAGTGGGGGACTTTGAAACCAGAGTCTTAGCTCAAAGTCCCCCAGAATGGGGGATTTAGGGGGCTGAAGCCGACCTAAACGCAGCGACAAAGATTGGTGTACACCGTAACTCCTTAGGGAGAGGGCTAGAAGTTACACCTTAATAAATCCACGTTCCTTAACAGTTGGCTCGTTCTGATTAATCGCCATCATTCACGAAAACGCCGGGTTGAATCTAGTTCAGTCCGGCATTTTCTGTGCAGAAGATGGTTTGAGATTGTGAATTAAATCCTGTCGGTTACTTGCATAGGCAATGGGCACGGCAGTGCCATGCCCTTACGCAGATCTTGAGTTATCGGGTTTTCATGTCAGCGATCGCATTCCGCGTCATTGAGGCGATCGCTTGATCGCTGGCTTTGGGTAAGTGATAATACTTACCCCCTGCTTGCTTGGCGAGTTCTTTGGCAAAGCCTGTCGAGACGAATTTGTTTTCGGTGTCGATGACGAGGAGTTGAGTGCCCATCGCCCGAATTTTACTCGCAATATCTAGCAGTTCGGCTTTGATGTCGGGCTTTTCACCTTCAGGAATGGTTTCACCGAGCGATCGGGCTAGCGGCACATTGCCCCGACCATCCGTAATTGCCACAATCACGACTTGACCAATATCTCCCGACTGTTGGGCATTGATGCCGACGCGGACGGCTTGCGTTAACCCGTGGGCTAGGGGAGAACCGCCTCCACAAGCCATGCGATCGAGGCGACGTTTGGCAGCTTCGATCGATCGCGTGGGCGGCAACAAAACCTCAGCCTGTTCGCCCCTAAATGGAATCAGAGAAACTTGATCCCGATTTTGGTAAGCCTCAGTTAAGAGCGTCAACACTGCTCCCTTTGCGGAGTTCATGCGGTTAAGCGCCATTGAGCCAGACGCATCGACAACGAAGATAATTAAGGCTCCGGCTTTGCGAGCGAGTCGCTTTTGTCGGATATCACTTTCTTCAACAAAAACGCGCTTGCGGGAAGCGGCGCTGTCTTCAGGTCGGTTGTCTTCGGCACGCTGACGGCGAGATTTTTGGTAAGGAGCCGCCGATCGCAGCGTGGCATCGACTGCAATTCGGCGCACTTTTCCTTTGGGCAGCATTGGTTTGATATAGCGACCGCGATCGTCAGAAAAGATAATCGAGCGGCTCCCCGATTTGCCTTGACGAGTTGCCATTTGAGCAAAATAAAGCACGTCTGGATCGAGAATTACGCCTTCTGCATCAAAGACAAACTCTTCGGGAATGCTGGGCGGCTCTTGTTCCTGCTGATCTTCAGGTTCTTCTTTTTCTTCTTGCTCGTCTTGATCTTGTTCAGATTCGTCTTGGGGTTCGTCTTGATTTTGAGGCGGGGGTGGCGGCGGGGGCGGATTCTCGTCAGGTGGAGTTTGGACGATCGTCGATCGCGGCACAATTACCAGTTTGACGGCTTGGTGCAAATCCTCGGCAATCACATCTGTGCGCCCATCTAGCGCGGCGTGTGCTTTGGCAACTCTCAGGGCAAATAGTTCGGCTCGATGCCCCTGAACACCACCTCGAATCGCTTCATTCACTAAATAATTAATCTGCTCAGTGCTGATACGGACATCTTTGAGCCACTCGCGCGCCAAAATAATTTGAGTTCTCAAAGAGTCGAGATCTTCGGCGTATTGCTGGAGAAAGGCTTGCGGAGAGTCAGAATAGCGAGTGGCTTGCTCAACGGCTTGCACGCGATCGTCGATTTCTAAAACTGCGTCAGCAGAAAGGGCGATCGCGATCCGATCCAGTAAATGTTCTCTCAGTGATCCTTCTTCAGGATTGTAAGTAGCGATTAGTAAGGGTTTGCACGGATGCTGAAAGCTGATGCCTTCGCGCTCAATCTGGTTGCGCCCATCCGTTAAAGCAGTTAGCAGAAAGTTAGAGATCTGATCATCTAGCAGATTAATTTCGTCGATATAGAGAACGCCTCGGTTGGCTTCTGCTAGCAATCCTGGTTGAAAAACGGTTTCGCCTTGTCGAATCGATTGGCTAACATCGACAGAACCCAGCAACCGATCTTCAGTGATGCCAAGCGGAATCTGCACAAACGGTGCCCGAATTACCTCGGTTGGGATGTCAGACAAATCTTTTGTTTTTTCTAAGGTCAAATCGTCCCAATCTTCGGGAGTGTTGGGGTCGCAATTGCTGAGAGAATCTTTGACGACCTCGATCGGAGGCAGCAATGCGTGAATTGCCCGTGCCATCACTGATTTTGCGGTGCCTCTGCGCCCAGCAATCACAACTCCGCCCAATGTTGGATCGACTGCCGCTAGCAGGAGTGCCATTTTGATGGCTTCTTGACCCACAACCGCAGCCAGCGGAAACGTGGTAATTGGGGAATCAACTACGGACATATTGTCTCAGAACAGTAATTAGTACATTGAAGAGGGGTCAATTCGATGAAGCTTTTCGCTGCGGTTGCAAATCCGGGCTGCCCCATAAATCCTCCAGTCTGGGGATTTATGGGGCTGAAGCGCTGAATAACGAAGTGAGAGAACTCATCGAACTAACGTTAAAAAGGGTTGAGATTGAAATTGCGCTCAGGGTTCTCCAGCTTTTTGAGATTGTTGGATCACGGCGCTCCAATCATCGTTCTCAACGGCGGCTTCTAGGTTTTGACGACGCTCGGCTTCTGAGGCTGAAAGCTGATCTGACTCTTTGCTAAGGGCCTGATCTGCCATTGCTTTACGAAGCTTTAATTTTTTCTCTTCATAAGCGTCTCGATCGGCCGCAGACATCACCAGTTTTGCCGCTTCTCCAACGGTGCCAGCCCAACGATCGCTGTCGTCTCCATTCCCTGACGGAACGTTGCCATTCTCAGAGATCCACGCATCTCTTAACTGCTCCATTTCTTCGCGCTTAGGAAACTTGAAGGTTTTGAGCCGCAAAAACGCACAAGCATCTTCGCCAACCTGAGTCACATGACCACTGAGAGAAAGCGGCACGTTGCGCGAATAGCCTACGTATTGAAGTTGACGATCGCGATTCAACACCGCATACACCCCTGCAATTTTGGCATTTATCGCTTGGGCAGACCAATCTGCAATCAACATAATCTCATCGCCCTGACTTTCTAAGTTAGGAGCGCTGGTCGTTGTTTCAGTATGCTCGTCATCAGAGCTATATAGAAAGCTGTGTAAGCCTTGGTGCGCTTGAGGGACGTTTTGATGCTCGATCGCAACTGGGTTATCTGCTTCCACTTGGGTTGATCTCCGTTTCGCACTTCTTCAGCATAATTTCTATTATCGGAGATGAAGGCAACCGAATTTTGCGAGATCGGCGATCATCCCCTCCCATTCTTTCTAAAGATGGCGTAAACTTTTGTTAATAAAGTTTTAAGGTAATTTTCAGAAATGGCAACTCCTGCTGGATTTGGGAAGGCGAAACCGCAAACACAGAAGCAGCCGAGTAAGGGTGCAGAAAAGCGGGCTGAGGCATCGCAGCTTTACGATCGGTTCAAAGATGATGGCACGCCTGAATATGAGATTTACATTCGAGTTCAGGGTAAGAAAAGCTGGTTTCCGGTCGGCGCGATCGCGGTGAAGCGCTCAAACCAAATCAATCACGCCATTTTTGACAATTTAGAAGCCTTGCAAACAGGTGCATTTCGGCTGTTTCCGATTCTCAAGAAGAACCAGTCTCAGTTGGAATATGGCTATCGTCTAAAAGGGTTTAAGGATGACGAGATCGAGTTAGCTGAACGTCCCTCAGCAGGCTCAAATGCAGGAATTGGCGTTCAGAATGCGCTATCGATGATTGGCGATCGCGTTTCCTCAATCTTCAAACGCAAGTAGAATCCGTCATCTCACAAAAACTGTCCGTTCGTTCAAAGCTAACGGATGGTTTTTTAATAATCATCCTTTGTCTGCCATCGAACGAGTCCTTATCTTTATTTACGCTTTATGAAATACAGACGTTTTGGGCGGACTGAGCTACAAATTCCGGTCTTCACCTGCGGCGGAATGCGCTATCAGTACAAATGGCAAGACGTATCCTATCGAGAAATCCCAGCCGACAACCAGAAGAATTTAGAAGCGACGATTCACCGATCTCTAGAAGTGGGAATCAACCACATCGAGACGGCTCGCGACTACGGCACGTCAGAGTTGCAGCTTGGAAAAGTTTTGCCAAAGTTGCCCCGTGAAAAGCTGATTGTGCAAACCAAAGTTGGACCAATGGCAGACGCGAAAGCGTTTTTAAAGACGTTTGAGCAATCGCTGCGGCTGCTAAACCTTGATTATGTCGATCTGCTATCCATTCACGGCATCAATCTCGATAGTCACTTAGATGAATGCCTGCGGCAGGGTGGCTGTTTAGAAGTGATCCAAAAGCTGCAAGCTCAGGGCAAAGTCCGATCGATCGGGTTTTCGACCCACGGCGCGACGGATGTAATTGTGAAGACGATCGCCACCAATCAGTTTGATTATGTCAATCTGCACTGGTATTACATCAATCAAGTGAACTGGTCAGCGATCGAGGCAGCAAACCAGCTTGATATGGGTGTTTTCATCATCAGTCCTTCTAATAAAGGAGGGTTGCTTTATCAACCTTCGCCAAGATTAGTAGAGCTGTGTGCGCCGCTTAGTCCGATCGTGTTTAACAATTTGTTTTGTCTCAGCCATCCGCAGGTTCACACTCTGAGCGTCGGGGCTGCCCGTCCTGAAGATTTTGACGAACACTTGAAGACGCTAGACTGGCTCGATTGGGCAGATGAAATCTTGCCGCCTATTTTGAAACGATTAGAAGATGCCGCGATCGAGCGGTTGGGCACTGACTGGGTTAACACCTGGCGAACCGGATTGCCATCAGTCGATGAAACACCCGGTCGATTAAATATTCCGATCATTTTGTGGCTGCGAAATTTGGCGATCGCTTACGACATGGTGGATTATGCCAAAATGCGCTATAACTTGCTGGGTCAGGCAAGCCATTGGTTTCCGGGAGCAAGAGCCGACGCGATCGACCCCAAATCTCTGCAAAAATGTCTAGCCAACAGTCCTCACGCCGACAAAATTCCAGGTCTTTTACAGGAAGCTCACGAGATGTTGAGTGGTGCGATCGTCAAACGCATGGGTAGCTCATAAACTTTAAATTTCTGTCTAAAGTTATATGCCATAAGCAAGACATTTGCATCAATAAACTAAGTCTATGATTAGAGACAAATATGGGTTGATTGAAGCAAGGGTGTCAATTTCTGTTTAGTAAGGAAGCTGTAGGTTAGCAACCTCAGTTAATCGACTGGATGGGAAGTGGTGCCACTACAAAAAAAGTAGACAAGCTAATACTTAGTCCGGTAGTGATCTGCCGTGCTTTAGTTATGTTCTAAAAACTATAGGAGCTTACTTTGATGGAGACTGATATTCGGATTACGCTTATTGAAGATCATGACCTGACCAGAGTTGGCATGAGAACTGCACTACAGCAGCGACCTGGGTTTAAAGTGGTCGGCGAAGCCGCAAACGGCACCGATGGCCTAAAGCTGATGACTTCTGCAAAGCCAGATGTCGCGATTGTGGATATCGGCTTGCCTGACATTGACGGCATTGAGCTAACTCGCCGCTTTCGTCAAGCCCAGACAGCGATGGAAGACGGTGCCATTACTAAAGTCTTGATCTTGACGCTGCAAGACAACGAAGATGTCGTGTTAGCCGCTTTTGCAGCCGGGGCAGACTCTTATTGCATGAAAGACGTGAGCCTAGACCAGCTTGTAGAAGCGCTGCGCGTCACCCAAGAAGGCAACTCTTGGATCGATCCCGCGATCGCCCGTGTCGTGTTGCGGCAAGCGCGAGACACCCAACCCGAAGGCAGCGCGGTGGCTGAGTTGAAAACGGTTTCGATCGGTGCTGCCGAGCCAGAATATAACCAAATTATTGAAGCCTATCCCCTGACTGAGCGAGAGTTAGAGGTCTTACAACTGATTGTTGATGGATGCAGCAATGCCGCGATCGCTGAGAAACTTTACATCACGGTTGGCACGGTTAAAACCCACGTTCGCAATATCTTAAATAAGCTGTGTGCAGACGATCGCACGCAAGCAGCCGTTAGAGCGTTGAGATCGGGCTTAATTGGGTGAAAAGAGTCAAACGGCAATTCCAGAAATCTGTGCGATCGTGGGTTCGCCGTCTAGCGGTGCTGGTGGTTTGCGTTTCTCTTTGGCAATTGACTGCGATCGCGAGTTGGGCTGCCTCTGATGCCGATCTTTCTGCTAGCACTTCAACTGGCAGCAGTTTGGCTAGACCCGACACGAATAATATTCCGTCTGAGAAAGTGACTCAATTTGTCAATGTCTATCTGCAAGTGGTGGCATTGATTGAGCGACGAGAAGGAGAACTACAGGCAGCCGAAACTGAATCTGAGTCACTCCGCATTCAGCGCGATATCGAAATGGAAGCGATCGTTCTGATTGAAAGGGCAAGCCTAAACCGTCAAGAATATTTGCAACTTTTAAGTCTCGCCAATGTTGATCCTGAATTTGGCGAACGGGTTGTCACCCTCATACAAGAGACTGCTGGCTGATCCCCAGCTACTAGTAGCAGATTGGAGAAACAAAGGGCTGAATTTTCCTAACGAGTGAAGCCGCACAATTGGAAATGAGTGATTAAATAGGAAGACAGATTCAGCAATTGGCTTAGAGATCGGGGTAGAGCAATTGTATTGTTACGGTTGCAACTCCTCTTTGATTTTGTTGAAACTCGATCGGGTAGCTCAGTCTCGAAAAGATCCATTCGCCTTAGAACGTGGATTTATTAAGGCGCAACTTCTCGGACTCAATTAGAGTGTCTGTCAGTTCGTTGATGGCTCCGTTTGAGTCGGCTTGTGCCCCCTGAATCCCCCATTCTGAGGGACTTTGAGCCAAGATTCCCCGTTTCAAAGTCTCCCATTCTGGGGGATTTGGGAGGCGACGATCTCAGCCATGACGAATTAAGAGATTTGATTAAAGATTGACAGGCTATTTAATTCACGATCCTTAGCAGTGATTCATCTACTTGATTCGCTATTTGCCCATTTTCTAGCTTTGTTCAGTGAGCATTCACGATGACTAGCATCGCTCCCGTTTCCCAAACTGAGTTAACCCAGCGACGGCAAAAACTGCGCCGTCAGCGACGAGTTAGGTTTTTTCAAACCAGTTGGCGCAGTCTTGCCGTCACAGGCTTGGCAGGTGGAGCAGTTTGGGTTGCTACCTTGCCCGCTTGGGTGATTCGTAAGCCAGAGCAGGTTACAATCAAAGGCAATCAATTTATCTCTGCTCAGACAATTCGTACCTTGCTGCCGATCGCTTATCCTCAGTCTTTGCTAAAAATTCAGCCTCAAGCCCTTGCAGAGACGCTGAAATCAAAGGCTCCCATCTCTGAAGCAACCGTTGACCGTCAACTGTTTCCTCCAGGGTTAACGGTGAGAGTTCGTGAGCGCAACCCGGTGGCGATCGCTCAACCTAGTTCTAGAGGTTCAATCTCTAGCCCCCAGCCTACTGCCACAAAAAGCGGTCAGCCTGCTCAAACCTCTGACTCGCAAGCAAACCCTACTCAGACGGGTCTGCTCGACGAAAACGGCATTTGGACTTCGCTTGAAACCTACACCTCGCTAAATCAAAGCTTTAAACTGCCAACGCTGAAAGTGATTGGGAAGCTATCGCAATATCGCCTGAATTGGACTACTCTTTATCAAACGTTAAGCCGCAGCCCGGTAAAAGTTTCTGAAATTAACTGGGAGGACCCCAACAATTTAATTCTTAAAACTGAGATTGGTTTTGTACACTTTGGTCTGTATGGTTCTAACTTTGCAAATCAACTAAAAGCGCTTGATCAAATGCGCCGACTGCCTAATCATGTTAATCCTAGCCAGCTCTCCTATATCGATTTAAGAAACCCAGATTCCCCATTTATTCAAATGAATCCTTCAAAAACTCCTGTAAAATTAGGTACTCCTTGAGCCGCGCTGTGAGAAAATTTGCAAATTAACGGCTAGAAAACTTAACCTGATATCGTTAATCTAAATACTTTTTCGCTGCGATCTGTGTGGCAGCATCGTTCATTCTTCTGTCTTTATCGCTGATTATCTAGCTTTGTCTAGCGCTGATCTCTTGTTCATAACCATCGCTGAAATTCCATGACGCTTAACAATGAGTCAGACACCTCAACCCCTCTTGAACGCCGACTAGAGCGCGGCTCCGAAAGTTCTCACGCTGAAGGACAATCTAGCTTCTCGTCCATGGCAGAAAATTCTAACCCGTTTGGTGGCAACTCCAGTCTATATTTAAGTCAAAACTCCAGCCTCAAAGGGTTGCCTGAAGATTTAAGGAGTGGTGATATCGTGCCAGGAAGCGTAGCAAAGATTAAAGTCATCGGTGTTGGCGGGGGTGGCGGCAATGCAGTCAACCGCATGATTGCCAGCGATGTGTCTGGAGTTGAGTTTTGGACAGTAAACACTGACGCTCAAGCGTTGGATCAGGCTCAGACTTCAAAACGTTTGCAAGTGGGACAGAAATTGACACGAGGGCTAGGGGCAGGGGGAAACCCGGCGATCGGACAAAAAGCCGCCGAAGAATCTCGTGACGAAATTGCCACAGCCTTAGAAAACTCAGACCTTGTGTTTATCACGGCAGGCATGGGGGGCGGCACGGGCACAGGCGCGGCTCCGATCGTCGCCGAAGTCGCAAAAGAATTAGGTGCCCTGACGGTTGGCGTTGTGACTCGCCCGTTTACGTTTGAAGGGCGGCGACGCACCACTCAGGCAGAAGAAGGGATTGCAGCGCTTCAGAGCCGAGTCGATACCCTCATTATCATTCCCAACGACAAACTGCTGACGGTGATTTCTGAGCAAACGCCCGTTCAGGAGGCGTTTCAGACCGCAGATGACATTTTGCGCCAAGGGGTGCAAGGCATTTCAGACATCATCACGATTCCCGGCTTGGTCAACGTAGACTTTGCCGATGTGAGAGCGATCATGGCAGACGCAGGCTCGGCGCTGATGGGCATTGGCATCGGGTCTGGCAAATCTAGAGCCAGAGAAGCCGCGATCGCAGCGATCTCATCGCCCTTATTGGAAGCGTCGATTAATGGAGCCAGAGGGGTCGTCTTCAACATCACGGGCGGCACCGATCTGACGCTTCATGAAGTCAATGCGGCGGCAGAAATCATTTATGAAGTCGTCGATCCTAATGCCAACATCATTTTTGGGGCGGTAATTGACGAGCGGCTTCAGGGCGAAGTCCGAATTACGGTGATTGCGACCGGGTTTTCGCCTGAACCTCAACTCCAGCAAGCCGCTGGAAAACCAGCCGCGCTCCCGAAACGATCGGTGACTCCGACGACTCCGACCCCAACCTCGACTCCCGATCCTAAAAGCAAGCCGCCGGGTTTAGATATTCCTGAGTTTTTGCAAAAGCGCAGACCACCGAGATAAAAACTCAGACGCTTTAAATCTGGAGGACTTGCAGCGGTTCTCCTGCCATGATTTGAGTCTGCCCGATTGCAATCACTCCCAAACTATTTGTTCCAGCAAGATTGATTAAATTGCCGGAACTGCTGCTTCCAGGGGCGATCGTAAACTCATAAGAGTCATTAACCCAGTGCAGTTGACCCCAGAGATAAGACTCTCGCTTGCCATCCGATCGTAAGTCTTGTTGAGCGATCGCCTGCACAAAGGTCGGCTCCCATCCTTGAGGCAAGCCCGATAGTTTTTTGAGAGCGGGTTGAACAAATCGCCAAAACGTCACGAGGGCTGAAACGGGATTTCCAGGCAGCCCAAAATAAAGCGTTTTTGGAAACGTGGCAACCGTTAAGGGCTTTCCGGGTCTGATGGCAACCGCACGGATGTGAATCTGTGCGCCCAACTCTGCCAGGATGCGATCGACATAATCATAATCGCCGACCGAAACCCCTCCAGATGAAAGCACAACATCGGCGATCGTAACCGCACCCGCGATCGCTCGTTTCAGTGCTTCCGGCTGATCTGCCACAATGCCTAACGGAATTGCTTCTCCGCCCATCTGCTCGACCAGTGTCGCGAGTGCATACTGGTTAGAATCTACAATTTGTCCGGGTTGCAACGGTTGATTGATCGTGACCAGCTCACTGCCCGTAGACAAAATTGCCACACGAGGACGGCGATAAACTCGCACTTGACTGCACTGCGCTGCTGCCAACACCGCAATTTCGGGCGCTTTCAGCACCAATCCCGCGGTCAATAAAGGCGCACCTGCCCGATAGAAAGTCCCGCGATGGCGCACAAATGCTTGCGGCTCGACGGGAGGCTTGAGGATTAAAACTCGTCCAGCTTCGCGGTTTGTTTCTTCTTGCATCACGATCGTATCTGCCCCGTCTGGCATCACAGAGCCTGTGAGAATTCGGGCGGCTTGTCCGGGTTTGACCGATCGCTGGGGCTGATATCCAGCCGGAATTTCTTCTACAATTTCCAAGGCAACGGGCTTCTCGGCACTAGCAGATTTGACATCCTCAAATCGCACAGCGTAGCCATCCATTGCCGAATTGTCCCAGTGGGGAAAATCTAGAGGACTGGTCACAGCGATTGCCAGGATGCGATCACGCGCAGATCGCAAACCCACGTCCTCCACGTCCCGTCCATCAAACGATTGGACTAAGTTAAGAATTAGCTCTTCTGCTTGTGCTGGCACCATCGTTTTCTCACCCGCTCTATTTCAGTAAGCGTAAACCATTGACCTGACACTCAAACGGCTTTTTACACAAGTTCGCCCTCATGTGGAATAATAGATGCTTGTGTCCAAATCCAGTGTCTTCAGAATTAACCGATCATGGCTAAGAATAAGGGCGTTAGAATCGTGATTACTTTAGAGTGTGTCGAATGTCGCACCAACCCTGACAAGCGATCGCCCGGTGTGTCTCGTTACACCACCACCAAAAACCGTCGTAACACCACAGCGCGGCTAGAACTGGCTAAGTTCTGTCCTCACTGCAACCGACATACTGCTCACAAAGAAATCAAGTAACGAGTCAATCGTTAACTTGTTAAATCGGCTGTCAGCAATAAGCTGGTAACTTTTTGCCCGTAGTCTCTCAGCCTGACTACTGACCACTGACCCATCACCAAGGAATCACCATGAGCTATTATCGTCGTCGCGTCTCGCCTCTCAAGCCCGAAGAACCGATCGACTACAAAGATGTCGATTTGCTGCGGAAGTTTATCACCGAGCGAGGCAAAATTCTTCCCCGTCGAATTACAGGACTCACCGCTAAACAGCAGCGTCATCTGACCGTTGCGATTAAGCGCGCTAGAATCATGGCGCTGTTGCCCTTTATCAGCCAAGAAGGTTAATCTGCGGGGTGTTAAGGTGTAGAGTGTGAGCGCTTGCTAGATACCAAGCACCCC
>JAYVFW010000319.1:0-11383 GCA_043772715.1 Phormidesmis sp.
ATGACACTAATTCGTAAGGGGGCGACCTACGCGATCGAGCATGATTCTAATTGCATCGACCTAGATATTTTGCATGCTACTTATTGGAAGCATCTCAAACATGAAAAACTTTTCAAAAAGACTGACCCCTTTTTAGAAGATAAATTCGATCTCGAAGCTAGTTATGCTCAAGATAAAGAATCCACTGAAAATCAGAGTTATAGTAATAGAAAGAGAAAGAAGAATAGTGCATCAGATATAAATAAAATGCTTACAACTTAAACGCTCGATTAATATGCAATTTTTGCGTAGACCAAGACCTGCTTGCAACGAACTATTGTCTAGCTTTCTAATTCGACTCACTCATGTAAATAGCTACACTAATCATCAAGTAATCTTGGACTATATTGGCATTCAATCTAATTTGCACAAGCTCAACTATTTGCCGAAACCAACTAGCAGTCTAGAGATGCTGAGTCGAGCTACAGATGTTGAGGAGTCGCGATTATGGGAGATGGTATTTCCGGTGATCGCTGATCGATCCGTCCGAGCTTACAACTCAACCTTGCAGTATGAGTGGTTAGAGCGCGAAAAAATCAAGATTTGTCCAGCGTGCTTCGCAGAGGAAGGATATTATCATAAAAACTGGTCTTTATGGTGCTATGACAGTTGTCATATTCACCAATGCTTATTGGTTAATACCTGTCCTCAATGTCAGTCTGTATGGTACTGGGATGATTTGAAAAATGACTGGAAATGCAAGTGTGGGTGGAATTTCAGTGACACACCGATCACCAATCTAGAGCAAGGAGACAATGATTTAAGTAGCTTGGTGGCTCATTCTTGCGGATTATCTGGCGAGAAATCAGTCGCGCTCAATATTGGATCTCCACTTTCTGCCCTCAGTTTGTCGCAAATATCTCTGTTAATGATGTCTACTGCGTTGTGCTTACATAATCCAGGTAGTAGACATCATCAGCTCAAGTTGCCATCGATCAATCTAGAGCTACATAGATTGCTATCGAGATCTGCGCTCGTCTATAAGTCTGAGTTTAGCAATTTGGCATACTTCTTGCAGTGGGTCGATCGAGCTTATCGAATTGAATACAAGCGGGCTGGACAACGGAAAAATCACTTGCAGGAATTAAGTCTGATTTCTACTTTCCGCAGTAAGCTAGAGGATCTTTGTTTGTTACCGAGATAAGGTGCGCGGAGAAGATTATGTGCTAGCTCAAGTCGGCATAGAGTTTGCAGTCGAATCCGACAAAACAGCAAGATACTTGTAATGAGATACCGTTGCCACGATCGCAGAAGAGCAATTTCCGATTGCTCTTTTCCAGCAGAATCAATGACTGTGCACTCCTGACGCAGACATTCACTAATTTTCTGGCGAAGTTCGTCTGTTAGTTTACACGCATCCTGTGACTTAAGCCAGACCTTTGCCGCGTAATAAGGCATCCTTCTGCCGCAGTTCAACCTGAAATACTGATTCTTTCGTTGAGTGATCGCAGTCGTCTTCTACCCAAATCAGACATCCGCTTGCCGAAAGTCCGAATCTAGAGCAACCCGTTGCCGAAAGTCCAAACCCTCCGTATAAGTGAAGCGGCTACCGACATAAAGCGGGACAGATTGAACGAAGCTTAAAGACTTGAGGGATCTACTGTCCCGGCTTAAGTTGGTAGCCGTGAAGCTTATATTTCATCGCCAACGGCTCCTAAGGCTCTCAGAGTCGTTCTTTGAGCCTCGTTGAGTCCGATCGTATGACTGATATTCATGCCTTCATAGGGACGTGGTACTCTCAAAGTTGATTGGCACGATCGCGTTTCCAAGCTCCAACGCTTAATTGTCTCGTCAAAGCTACTTCTGAAAAGGGATGCTGTGAATCGTAGTGTGGAGTAATAAAACGGTTGGACAATCTCGGCGGCTGGAATATCCCTGTTCTCAATAGACCTCCTGCGTGAATCGATTTTTAGCACGAGTTTCTAATAGTTTGAATCCCCTGATTTGCCATTCACGCAAGAGGTCTACTCATTATTTCTGAAAGCTTCAATAAAAGCAGCTTACAACCGTTACGTTTTAGAAAATTGTGACTTCAGGAGCAATCGTTCCTTTCCCATCACTGAAGAATTATTTGAATCATTTTTGCACCACCGACCTTTAACAACACTCCCGACAGATTTAGGCAGCGATAATGCCGTAATCGCATAAGAGCCAAGACTCTCGCCTTAGGGTGATCGCAAATTTCTAAAAAGCCGCAAATCTGTTTGAATAGCAAAGCAATTTAGTCTTGCATCCAGAGAGGTTAAAGCAACTCAGAAGACTTCGATCGAGACGTTGCAACTCTCGTATGAGAATTACAAGGAATCGGGACGAGAAATCGAGTCAATCAACTCTTCGATCGATTCAACATCAGGGCAGTTTTGTAGCTCGGACTCAAACCATTTCACCTCATTCGGATCTGTACCGGGCAGTTGGTAGACCAGCAATACTCCAACCATACGCGCCAATGTCAGCGGGTCTGGAGAGAGATGACTCAGATGGGCTTGAGCCGATTGGTATAGTTGCTGGATCGCTTCTGCGTCCTGAGGTTGCCCCAGCTGGATTGACATCTGTTGAAGATTGTCTTGTACCGCTCGAACCAGCTCGGCTTGGGCATCGTCAGAAGGATAAGACATGATCGTGCAATGAGTTATTTCAACGCGGAGGTCACAACTTTAGCTTAAGCCTTTATCATCCATTCGTTAGTTCAAGTCCTAAATCAGAAATCAAGATTGTCGCGTGACGTAGCGTTTGATCCTGAGTGTATTAGCCTGGATCATAACGTTGTGTTCCTGCCTGCAATCATGGTTCATTAGAGTTGTTGCGAAATAAGATTAAAATGCCTGAAAGCTAGTCGTATCAGTTGTTTCGAGCGATTTAGCGAAAAAACTACAGAAGCTAGACCCGTTAAGGGTTTCAGCGCTTTTTGACGCTATTTAACAACAAGTTTATTGTCCCAGCACGCTAGTCGGAACTACTCACTTTAGTGGGAGGCTTTAGCTGCTACACACCTTCGGATAGCGAGGTTTTTAGCCGCAAAAGAGCTTGTCGGAAGAACGATAGCACGAGAGATCCTGAGGCAACAGATCTTTTAGGACGATCTAGGCGATGACAGGTTAACTTGGGCTTCCAGCCCTTGAGGAACCTATGCACTTTCAGTGCATAGTGGTTGAGGTAATGATATCTACCTTGAACAACGGGGATTAATTCTCCAGGAACTGGGATAACCACACAATATCTGGATGCTGTTATCTCGTGACCCAATTGCTAAATTTGAAATGAGTAAAGATTTACCAAGGCAGCACTTCTCCATTCATGTGCCAGAACGTGCCCGTGTTCTCCAGCGTCAACTCCTCAATTCGAGCCAGTAACCCCTTCACAGACTCTTCTGGCGTGATGCCTCCCGTTGTAAAGTTCGTCATGCGGGTTTGAACTAAACCAGGATGCAGAATTGCCACAGTAATCCCACGCGGTTTAAGGTCGTGTGCCAGAGACTTGCCCGCCATCGACAACGCGACCTTCGACATGCGGTAGCCATAGGAACTGCCAGAGGTATTGTCTGCGATCGACCCCATCCGGCTGGTCATCAACACAATCTTAGAGCCTGCTTTGAGTAGTGGCAGTAACGCTTGGGTGACTCGCAAAGAACCGAGCGTATTCACCTCAAACTGTTCTCGGATGCTGTCAAAGTCCAAGTCTTCCAGCGTCACGCGCTTGGCAATTCCAGCATTGTTGATCAGGACATCGATCGTCATATCCCCCAAGCGAGTTCGTAAATCTGCCACCGAAGCATCTGAGGTAATGTCAACTCTCTCCTCAACCTGTACCCCAAGCTGCTTCAATTCCTCAGAGGCAGTGCGACAGACCGCAATCACCCTGTCGCCTCGTGCTTGCAGTTGACGGCAGTAGTCATAACCAATCCCTCGATTTGCCCCTGTAATTAGATAAGTTGCCATGTGAACTCCGATAGTTTGATTCGAGAGAGGTTTCCAGAAGCCACTTTATAGGCTAGCTAAAATTGTCACCTGCCATCGGGCTGCTACTTCTTCTACCCTGGAAAGAGGGATGGCTGCTAATTGGCAGGAACTTGACTGCATGGAGATTATTGAACAAATTGGGGACAAAAATCTAGAGGAATTATGGAAATGGATTTAGTCTCTTCCGTGTCTCCGACTGCGATTTGCAGCACCATCTCACCGACGGTTTGGTGATTCGTATTAACACCAAACTGCTCAACAAAGCGGTTCCGCTCTCCACGCCTCGCTACAACCTTACTTTTCGTCACATCATTGAATTTCTGCCGCAAGTGAAGGAGAAAACTACGACTCAGCTAAAGTTGCTAGTGTAATCGTATGACTTATGAGTGTGCCTCTCATGTCTGACCGTCCCTATGATGTTGTTCTCTATGGTGCCAGTGGTTTTGTCGGCAAACAGACGGTGCAATACTTTGCCCGCCATACTGACTCTGAACCAGTTCGCTGGGCTATCGCCGGACGAAATCGCCAGAAGTTAGAGGACGTGAGGGATGCAGTCGGTGTATCCGTAGATATTCTGGTCGCCGACAACCAGGATCAATCGGCCATTGATACGATCGTCTCTCAAACGCGAGTGTTGCTTACCACAGCCGGGCCCTTTGCTCTCTATGGCAATGCTCTGGTCGATGCCTGTGTGCGCTTCAAAACTCATTACGTAGACATCACTGGCGAGACTCCCTGGGTCAGAACGCTGATCGATCGCTATCATACCCAGGCAGCAGCCGATGGTACACGCATTATTCCTTGCTGTGGCTTTGATTCTGTCCCATCAGATTTGGGCACTTACCTAGTTGTCCGTCACATTCAACAAGTCATGGGAGTGCCCTGCAAAACTGTGCATGGCTATTTCCAGATGGTTGGAGGCTTGAACGGAGGAACGTTGGCATCCGGTTTTCATCTGCATGATTCCGGGCAGACCGCGCAGTTGGCTGATCCCTTTCTGCTGAATCCGGTCGCACCGCATAGTCAGGCTGAAAGCGATTCTCTACAAGATGGCAAAGCCGAACGCAATCGTGATCCAGCCGCTCCATCCTTTGATCCAAACATCAACACCTGGGTAGCTCCCTTCTTTATGTCACCTGTCAACACCCGGATCGTGCGCCGCAGTGCTGCCCTATATGACCAGTGGCAGGAAGCCTATGGACCCGACTTCACCTATCAGGAGTATCTCAAGTTTGATGAACCGCTGGCATGGCTGAAAGCAACTAGCGTTACCGCAGGGCTTGCTCTCTTCACAGGTGTCCTGCAACAGCCTCAGGTGCGATCGCTCCTGCAACCCTTCCTGCCCCAACCCGGCAGCGGGCCTTCTGAGCAAACGATGAATGAGGGATGGTTCACTTGCGAACTGGTGGGTACTGCGATCGACGGACGTAAGGTGCAGGGACTTATTCGTGACAAAGGCGATCCTGGCAATCGGGCAACCGTGAAGTTTCTCTGTGAAGCTGCCCTCAGCCTGACACTTCAAACCGATGCACTACCTGGTGGTCAAGTACGGGGAGGCATTCTGACTCCAGCAACTGGGTTGGGTAACGTGCTAGCAGAACGGTTACGTCGGGCTGGTATGACTATAGAGGTGAACTCGTAATCCTGTGGGCTAGGATGAAGAGTAAGACATTCTGATTGACGTATGGCAATGCAGAAACCTCCCCTCACTGGAGCAGCCCTGATCAAGGAAGTTTGTCGGCGGATTCGGGTTGCCCGGAGCTATTGGGATGCTCATAACAACGCTGCCTGCCGGGGTGAACGAGAACGTGCTTTAGTCCTTTACAAAACCCTGACGAAAGAACAAAAAGACCAGATTCCCCAAGCGCTACGGGTGTGGCTGCGCTACCGAAGTGAAAAATACTTTGGAGCCCATCGAACTCCACCCCAATCGAAACGAAAGTCGAAATAGGGTCTGTGAGAGCCCTCTCTCATTGTTAACGAACTAAAAGTACTCGTGCCATCGATCGTCACCTACCATTTTCCCAATAAGCTAGTTCACCATGCAAGATGAGGCTATTGATCTGCTGCATCACCTGTGATGCCAAAGTTCGATTATGAATCAAGACACCCATCTCGATGTTGAGTGACATGGCATAGGCTGTCAGGTTGGCGCTGGAGATGAAGAGGTGCTGCTGATCGCAAACAGCACACTTGGCATGAAGGGATCCGTATCGCCCCTGCTCATCAACAGGACGTTTTTCCTTGTGCCAGACATAGACCTGAGACCGTTCTAAGATCGCAGACCCAAAAGTGGCTGCCATGCCAAAGGAGATTTTTCCGCTGCTGGCTTCAGGAGTTTCAGCGATAATGCGAACGTTGACTCCACGATCGATCGCAGCGATGAGTGCTTGAACAATCTCAGGGATGTTGTAAATGGCAAAGCTGATAATCAGGAGATCCTGCTGGGCATCTCGAATCAGTTGCAGTAAGGTTTGATCAGTGCGCCGTAGAGGCAGTGCTTCTGGATTGGGTCCTGTCCAAACCAGTTCAGCTGATAGCTCCTGTTGAAGCCTGTTTTGGCAGTGCGCGGCTGTTGCCAGGGCAGTCGCGATCGCGTTGCCATCCAATAAGGGTGTCTCCGTCTGCCACACATCAATCAAGTCACTGGTCAGCTGTCGCCATGAGGCTCTTGGCAGCAAGGGCAGAAGTTTGTGCTTTAACGTTGGTGACTCACCAAAACTGATAGTCATAAGCACTTGCATCAGGGCATCCAGGGTGGATGCTGGCACTTCCTGAGCGACCTGACGAAGCTGTTCCAGCAGTTTTGCAGAGAGGAGAGCCACCGATCAAACCGCCTGGTTAAAGAAGGCAAGGGACTCTAATTCAGTCTTGACTGTCGGGATCAGGAGCGTCCGATCAAGGTATTTATTGCCCCGTTCGCAGGATGTCTCTGGGCTGAAGAGGCAAGCATGGCAGGCAGCCCAATGCAAGGAGTTCAGAGATTGGAGCGGGCTATGCTCCGCGCAAAGGGGGTCAGAGGCACATAATCGCATCTGCTCTAGTGCCTGATCAAAATGACGACCGAGTGTAGTCGGTTCCCCTAAGCTCACCAAGCCACCCAAAGTGCCCTCACTATCGGGTGCTGCCGTGTAGAGCAGAATGCCTGCCATTGGTCCGCTTGCATCATCCGGAGACTTGGAGTAGATGCGCTCCCTCAGACTGGCGGCGCTATAGCCACATTCAATGGCTAACTGTCGCATTAAGGCATGAGCAAAGGAGTGCAGTAGCAGGTAGCGAACGCCCGGATAATTAGCATCCGGATTCAGCGATCGCGCTGTGCGCCAACGCCGATGTGCTTGGACACTCTGTTTTTTATAGGCTTGCAGTTGTGGCAAGTTCTCCCAGTGGGCGATCGCTGATTCACTAAATTGAATAAATAGCCCTTCTCCTCGAACTTCGGTTGCTGGAACCCACTTCGGTTCTTGGCGGCTCAGGGGTGCCCAGTAATCTTCCGGCAACTCCCCAGTTTCAGTAAAGTCACCGGGCGATTCAATCCGAGTAAAACCAACTAAAGCGCGGACTTCCCGCAGTCGTTCAACTAGTACCACTTTGCTGAAATAGAGTTCATAACCTTTCGGGGAGGCAACGGGGGTGAGCCAGAAATCAGCAGAATTGAGGCTGGTGTCTGCATTTGAGAAAACCTGCCACTCAGGCGTTTTGATGTCTTTGGCTTCATTATCCGCTTCGTCAGATGTAGCCGATCGCCTCTGCTGCATCTGCGCCCAGATCTCTCCGTCTGGGTACTTCGCAAACTCCTTCAGTTGCCCAATCTGCCGAAATGCAGCCAGGACTTCTAGACTGACGGCTTTTTCCAGTACCATCCAATGTTTCTCAACCAGTTGAGCCAGCTTATCAACAGCTGTTGGAATCGAGAGCGCAGAGAGGGTAATGGGGAACCAGCTATTGGAGGCACCCAGTAAAATGCCCACCATTTGCTGGTCGCAACCGCCTTCATCAAAATTTCGCAAGTGCACATGGCGACCGCGACATTTGGGCATATGCTTTTTGCCTGGTTCGCCAAAGGCATCGGACAGCCGCCGACTGGAACCACAGCCATCGCACTTGACTTCAATGTCAGCCGCAGACCCGGAGACACCATACTCATGCAACCGCAACGTCCCTTTCTTACAATCAACACTGCGATGAACGAAATACCGCCAGGGAAAATCATCCAAATGCCCGTGCCTGCAAGCCACTAGGAAACGGGCAGGAATGACGGTGGGTGGATATTTTCCTTTGGGACAGTTGGTGTGGATGTAGCGATTTTGATCTAAGCGAAAGCGATCAGTCTTGAGGTCAAAGAGTCCAGACTGGAGAGGAGCCAACAGGCGACAATTTGGGCAGAGCATCCAGGTGGGAAAAGGCGAGACTGGAATACCAACACGATAGCTCTCGTCCAAAAGAGATGGCATGCCATCCGCTTCTGGTGGCAGGGGAGGAGACAGTAAACGCTTCACCGAGTAGCTGAGCGATCGCCGCACGACTGCCAATAAACGTTCTTCTCCCAATTCAGCCGAGTGGGTCAGATCCCAATCATCTAGTCCCATGACCATCGTGGAGAGATTCGGCAAGTCAATTACGGAACCAATGCCAGCGGAAAAGAGGATTTGGCTAGGACGTAGTTCACCGACTTTGCTGCGGGGTTGTGCTTGTGCCATAAAAGCCTCTTAATCAGGGTGAACTGGGCATGGATTGGGGTATGCGGAAATCATCATCTGGGATGCGATCGTCCAGAATGAGTCCAATTGTTGGCTCCACATTGCGAAGTGAGTTCAAGCAGGTGAAGGGTTGCCAGTTTCCCTGTCCTGGTTGTGCCAATAAGCCTTGAGTGATGCCGTCCTTTTTGGGTTTGTAGCCTAACACAGCTCCACTGATCGAGTTGTCTGCTTGCTCTAACCAGTAGTCCAGTTTTGCTTCTAATTCCTGCTTGACCAAATCTCTGGTTTTAAGACCATCGACATTGGCTGCACGCGTCACGATCGTGTCGATGGCTGCTTGGATATACGGATGATTGCGATCGATCCGCCCCGCTTTTTCATTCTGGTTGAGTTCTATGCCCTGCAACCTTACCAGGGAGACAAACAAGGCTGCTAACCCGCGATCAATAGCGCGGGGAGCAAAGGGAGTTACGGAGAGGGCTTCGACGTGTTTGTAGAAGGTCGTGTGGTAATGTTCAAACTGCTCATAGTGGGACAAATCCCTCGGTCGCGCCCAGTTATAGACCGTGAACACAAGACCAGGGAAAGCACGTCCGACACGAGACGTTGCCTGAATGTATTCTGCCGTCGTTTTGGGCTGCCCTGTGACGACCATTGTGCCTAACCGTCGAACATCCACACCAACCGAAATCATATTAGTTGCCAGCAGCACGTCAATGGGTTTGCGGGTATCAGTTTTCTTGTCGCGGTCAGGGTTGAAGGGCACTTCCAGCGCATCCAGCACAATGGGGATATCAGTGGAAGCAATACGAGAAGTCAGTTCTTTCACCTCAAGACGCGATCGCTTTGCCAGTCCTCGCTGATCCATTTTGCCTAAACGAGATTGGATGTCGTCATCCACCAAACGCCGTGTACCGCCTAGCTCACGCATAGAGTTGAAGTAGCCTACCAAAGTCATCCAAGGGTCAGCCGCTTCGCCATACTTGCCGTAAAGTGCCTGTGAGGCAGCAAGCACTGCCGTATAAACTCGGATTAGAGCCGCTTTTAGCCTGCGTCCTGTGGCACAGATGCCCAAATAACGCCGTCCGGGATAATCTTCACTCGGTTCGCGTTGGAGTGAGAAGAAGTTATCGATGACATCCAAGCCTTGGGGTGGAAAGACCTGCACCTGTCGCAGGAAGAGATGATGGATCTGATCACGCGCTTGTCGGATGGTCGCAGTCGAAGCAATGACTTTAGGACGGACTGTTTTACCATCTACTGTCCAGGAACAGAGTTTGTCTACTGCCGTTTCGTAAAGACCGACTAGAGTGCCCAGCGGCCCACTGATCAGGTGTAATTCATCCTGAATAATGAGATCTGGCGGACGCAAAGGATTGTGGGGTAGGGTCTTAGCCAGCGGTTGACCATACTTGGCAGGATGGCTTGGAGTATCCTCGATTTCAGGCGAGACAAATCCATGTCGTTGACAATAGCCGTCTACCTGCCCAAATAACATTTGCACAGCACCGTTCCAGGGCATCTGGGCAAACTTATCGACGGTGGCAATCAGCAGCGTCGGTAGACGACGGTAGATTTCTTCATCCACCACCACAATCGGCAAGCCTTCGATCGGGGATTGTTTCTGAGTAAACAGACAGCGACCAAGAGCGTCACCGCAGTAAATCAGGGTACGCGCCTGTCCTTTGGCGAAGGACTCCACTTTAATATGCTGCTTACCGGGGTCGATTTTGGTACCGCACCAGGGACAATTCGTGAGTTGGTGGGGAGAGCCACTGCTAGCCGGTTGATATTGTCCCAGCTTTTGTTTAAGAAATTCCTCGCTTTGCTCCGTGCGATTGGGAGTCGTTTTCTGACCCACCCATAAGCCGACCCGAAACGGCTCGTTGCCCCATTTGGCAGTGTCTTCTCGACGGATCGCTTCACAGGCACAAATCAAGACTGTGGCTCGCTGAAATTGCTGCAACGTCAGCAAGCGTAGGGTGTAACGCATCAGCACAGCTACACCTGCTTCTCCAGACCGTCCGGCAATCACGCCTTGTAAGCGTCGCAGTCCGATCGTGTAAGCGGTCAGTCCCAAATAGGCTTCCGTTTTACCACCCCCAGTGGGGAACCAGAGCAGATCGGCGATCGCTTCCGTTTCATGGCTGCGATCCGGGTGGTGCAGGTCAGTAATGCTAGGTAAATTCAGCAGGATGAAAGCAAGCTGGAAGGGTCGCCAGGAACGATTTTTAGGAATATCAATGGCGGTAAGTTCCAGGTCTTCGCCGCGTCGCTTTTGTTCGGCGTAAAGCGCATGAACTCGTTGCTGCCACATTGCCCGGTTTGCAAATTGAAACGCTTCCAGAGCTTGTGGGTCAGCTTGCAATAACGCTAACCCTGCCTGAATCCGCTCTAAAGTTCGGGTACAGTTTGCCAAAGTGTCGTTGGCGATCGCCTCATAGTCTTGCAATTTGGCAGTGGTATCAGCGACACGAGCGGTCTGTCCGACAATCCAAGCGGCATAAGCAGTCAATAGAGGGTTCAGTTGCTCAAGCAGCTCAGTCGGTGGAGACTCAGCTAACACCTTCATATCTAAAACGAGTCCTGCCAGCCCAGGTATCTCGTCGAGGGTAGGCGCGTCGGTTTTGGGAACTTCGTAAGCAGGGACAACACGCGTACAAAGCCGCACGGCACGATCGGTGCTAC
>JAYVFW010000320.1:0-3808 GCA_043772715.1 Phormidesmis sp.
GGAATCTGACTGGCGACGGTGGCGCGAGCGAGCCCTGCCCCGATGCCGACATAGACCTCGACGGATTGCCAGAGTAGCCAAATCGTGATGCTGGCAGACAGGAGTTGAGCGGCAGCCAGCGCTAGCATGAACCCATCCCATGGGGTCTGCTTCAAGTCTTGCCGGGTGTAGGCGGTTCGGCTAGGTTCAGTGGGTTGATCGGTCTCGCTTTGAGGGGGATTATTTCTAGGAACTGCCATGTTTTAAGTGACCTTTGGCTTGATGGATGAGTTTAAGCGCGTGAAGATTACTGTTTAGGCGCAGAGTACTTGAGCTTAGAGTGGGCACTGCCGTCGTAGCCAAACCGTGCCAAAGCTGCATTGATCACCTGGCGGTTGGTCGTTACAACGGGATCAGCGGCAATGCCGTTCTTAATCACAGCCGTTAGTCCATGCTGGTCACAGACTTCGATGCCGTCTGCCAGAAAAGCACCCGGACGCGACCCATCCGCTACGGGCTTGCCAATGTCGATGCCCGTCAAGAGCCGAGTGTTTTGAGTCGAGACCACAACGTTGCAGCCTTCGTAACGCTCGTTGGCAATCTCCTCTCGCTGTTGACGCGATTCTTGAGCAATCTCTAGCTGACGGTTGAAGGTTTCGTCGCTGCGGCGTTGGGCAGTGAGTTGTGCCGACATCACCTGCTCTTGCTGAAAGTCGCCCGAGGTGAACTTAGAGCCAAAGCCCACCAGCAGAATGACGGCTCCGAGGGCAGTAATCGGATTGCGGTGCAGCCAGGTTTTCATGGGGTCGCTCCTGTGGGGCTGAGGGGTACGGGGTTGATTAGTAATCAGAGAGTGCCAGAATTAAACCCTTGGCGTAGTCAGGCGTGAGGTCAGCCAGGGTGTTGAGAATGCTGGCAAAGGCAGCGGTGGTCACGTCGTCATCTTCAGGGATGGCGCTGGCAGCGCTAGTGTTCAGGTCAATGCCGCCATGCAGTTTGTAGATTGGAATGGCGTTAAGGTAGCAGTAACTGGCAAGCGTGAGGACGAGAGCGTTACGATCGTGGAGGTCGAGATCCTGGAGGCTTGACCCGTATTGGTGGGTCAGCGCATCAATCCCAGGGGTTTGAACGGTGTACTGAATTGGTTTGGTCATAGCTCTTTTGAACTGAGATTGAGATTATCGAGAAGGGCATCTAGCTCGTTGACTTGAGCAGACTCTGAGCGGCTGCCCATTCGGGGACTGGAAGCATTGACAGACTCTGGAGATAGGGGGCAATGCCCAAATAGCAAGTGGCTGAGCAGAACTGCATTGACGAATTCAGTGGGATTAGAGATTTCAAGCTGCTGACATTTCCGCACCAAGTGGTGGGATACGTCTCGGTTGAGCGTAATTCTCATGGCTGAGTCGCCTCGACTTTGGCGTGAGCCAGCTTGTACATGCCGCGGGCATTTGCCCAAACGCCATCACTGACCGCTGAAATGCCTCGAGCTGCCAAGAGCTGAGAAATCAGGGGCAACTGAGACCCGCCCCCGATCGCGAGGTGCGCGTCTGCCATCTCCCACTTAGAGGCCGCTTTGATCACAGGAGCTAGGTTAGATGCCACCCAGGGTTTGATCTCGGCTTCGTAGACGCTGCGGAAGTTCCAGCCTGAGCGCTTGCTGTAGAGAAAGTCTTTGCGCTCGATCGCGCTGTGAATCAAGTGACGATCCCCTTCCTCGGAAAGCTGTTTGCGCGTGTCTAGATTCCGGGCGATGGCATCGACCAAGGTCTCTACGCCGCCGGGAAAGATTTGACGGTCGAGCAGCTTGCCTTTGGCTCCGAACATGGACAGTGCTAAGGTGCCGTTGCCGAAATCGTAGATCAGGTTTTGACCGCTTAAATCAAGCTCTGAACGGTGCTCGACGATCGCGGCGGCACCTTCCTCTAAGACTCGAATCACGTCAATGGTCACGGTTGAGAGCTGGGTGCCCAGCTTTACCCGATGGGTGCCTTTCAAGGCCTTGCCCATTTTCTCTCCCATGGCTTGAGCGTCATGAATGGAGGCAATGAGGGCAAAGTGCCACTGGTCACGGTGGGGTAACTCGGTGAGAGCAGACAGCAGGAGCTGTAAGCCCAGTTCAATTTTGGAGGAGCGGGAGTCAACGACGCGAGTGAGGGTAGTTGGATTGAGATGGTAGGCGGAGATGCCGCCGACCCACTTGCGGCTGATCAGGTCAGCGCGGTCTCCATCGAGATACTCGACAAACCCAGTGGCAGGAACGTCTCGGAGCGGAAAGAGAATGGGCTGAGTGTAGGAGGGAATGCGGATTTCAGCGCTGTTGATGATCAGCTTGACGGAGCCGTTGCCACAGTCGTAGGCGGTTGCCCAAGCTGGGTTATGAGTGGCAGCAGTTGGCGCATTTTGCCCTGCTCGAATCGACGGGTGAGTCGCGATTGTCATATCTGAAATTTCCTAAAGCTTTGCTGGGTCGTGATCAAGACTCGTTAGATGGCCGCAGTTGTAGCTGCCACGTTGAGGTAATTTCTACCTTTTTACGCCTAGCTGTAAAAGTCATGTTAACATCTAATCAACATCTTTTGACATCTAAAAAGTTGTTTTTCGATTGTTACTGAAAAGCGAGGGATACAATGCAGATGCAAAGCGATTCAGAAAACAATCTAATGGGGAGATTCAGCGTTAATTTGCCCGATACTCTGGATGATGATTTACAGCAATGGGCTGATGAAGAAAGTAGACCTAAGGCAAATTTGGCAGCTTTGCTGATTGAGTTAGCCCTCAGGCAGAAGTATCCAGAGAAATATCCACCACAGAAGATTGCCAAGACAACGGACTTGGCGATCGGTAACTAGGAGATGAGGTCACAATGATCCAACTAGCTGGTAAGACAACTAACCGACGTATTGCATGCTCATTGCTGAAACTGACTTTGTATGAGCGGTTTAGGCTTTTGAGAGAACTAGCATTCTCATAGTCTTGGAATCATTTAACGAGGAGGCAAGATAGCCATGACACAGTCTGCTCTGAAGCTTCTGACCTTTGACGAATTTATCGCTCGGTACGGAGATAACGAGCATTACGAGTTGATTGATGGAGAACTGACCGATATGGAACCGACCGGACCTCATGAAGAGGTCGCAGCCTTTGTCCTCCGGAAAGTCAACGTCGAGATCGATCGCCTGAACGCTCGTTGGTTCACCCCGGCTCGCTGTTTGATTAAACCCCTCGGCACTGCCACCGCTTTTCGTCCTGATGTCGTGGTGTTAGATAAAGCAGAGGTCGCTAAAGAACCCTTGTGGCAGGACGAGCCAATCATCACACTTGGCACTTCGATCAAACTGGTCGTGGAAGTCGTCAGCACGAACTGGCAGAATGACTATGCTCGCAAGGTGGAAGACTACAGCACCATCGGCATTCAGGAATATTGGGTCGTCGATTATCTGGGATTGGGAGGTCGAGACTACATTGGTAGTCCTAAACAACCCATGATTTCGGTCTATCAGCTCATGGCTGGACAGAACCGATACCCGAAGCCGACTCAGTTTCGAGGAAGTGACCGCATTCTCTCTGCCACTTTTCCTGAGTTAGTGCTCACGGCTGAACAGATTTTTGCCTCAGGGCGCTGAACAGGACTGCCAAAATTATTTGTCATGGATCGAGCCTTGATCAGAGAAAATGTCCTGGTACACTTAGACTCACTTCACCGCAGTGCAGGACACTCTATGATCCATCCAGTTTTCCCACTTGAAGCGAAAGGAGTTAACCCGATGTTCTAGGAACCCTAGAAGCCAAAAACCCCAACTGCTGAAACAGAAAGGGCTTTGAAGGC
>JAYVFW010000321.1:0-3808 GCA_043772715.1 Phormidesmis sp.
CGAGGTCAGTATAGTCAAGCGCTCGAATGCCTAAATAAGTTTGACTGAGATCGCCGAGTTTGTGACTGTCTTCGGGATTAATGACATAGCTTGCCAGCATGGTGTCAAAGACCACACCCGCGAGGTGAATCCCCTGGAATCGCAGCACCAAGCGATCGAACTTGGCATTCTGTAGTGATTTGGGATAGTCAGCGCTTTCTAAAATCGGGCGCAGCGTTTCTAACACAAACGCTTTGTCTAAATTCGTGCCCGATAAGTGTCCGATCGGAATGTAAGCCACCGTATCTTTTTCGGGTGCCCAGCAGCAGCCAATGCCAACCAAATCTGCGTCTCGCGGCTCTAAAGAAGTGGTTTCAGTGTCCCAAGCAACGGGGGTTTTTGCATCGGTGCAGGTTTGCAGAATGGCGACCAGTTCGCTGAGTTTTTGAGGCGTGTCGATGATCTGCGGTGCGAGGATGACGGGCTGAATTTTTTCAGCATTGGCGGTATCTTCGGCACTAAAAAACCACAGATCATCACTGTCACCATAGCTAGGAACTGACCTTTGAACGGGTTGATCTATTTGGATAGCTGCCTCGATCGTCCCTTCAGTTTCAGACAACTCAGTGCCATCGCTGGTGAGTTGAGAACGCCACTTTTTAACCTTGTTGAGAAACGATCGAAACTCAAACTTTTCCAACAGTGCGGTGACTTGCGCTTCGTCAAATCCCTGAAGCTTGCAGGCAGCCGGATCAATGTCGATCGGCACATCTAAATGAATTTGTGCCATCCACTGCGAATGACAGGCAGCATCGCGTCCCTCTTCAAGTTTTTTCTTGACCGCACCTTTAATGTGAGCGATCGAGTTGTAAACGTTCTCTAACGATCCGTAAGTGGTCAGCAGTTGCACCGCCGTCTTCTCACCAATGCCTTTCACACCGGGAATATTGTCAGACGGGTCGCCGCACAGCGCCTTAAAATCAACGACTTGCGAGGGCAACACACCCATCTTGTCTTTAACTTCTTGCACCCCAAACTCTCTAGGAGGTTGAACCCCTTTGCCATAAACAGTGCTGAGGTAGAGAATCTTGATGTGATTTTCGGGATCGACTAGCTGAAATAAGTCACGATCGCCACTCAAAATCTTGACATCAAACCCCGCTCGTTGCGCTTTGTGTGCCAAAGTGCCGATCACGTCATCCGCTTCATAGCCGGGAGTGACCACGATCGGCAAATTCATCGCCCTGAGCAACTCTTGAAGATTTTCTAAGTCGGGCATAAAATCTTCGGGCGTTTCGGGGCGATCGGCTTTATAGGTGTCGTCTGCCTCGTGGCGAAACGTTGGTCCGCCTAGATCAAACGCGATCGCCAGATAGTCTGGCTTCTCTAACTCCACCGTTTCTAACAGCGCTTTGAGAAACCCATAAGACACACTGGTTGGAACGCCCGTTGAGGTGCGAAGTCCGCCGTCTCGCCCTTTAGCAAATGCAAAGTAAGCCCGAAACGCCAGCGAATGACCATCAACGAGAACGATTTTAGGGGGCTTTGTCTCAGTCAAAATAGGCACGATCGGGTGAGAAGGACAGACGACCATTGTAGCGAGTCTGGGGTGTACTCATGACGTTGCTACAATGGTCATAACTGAGACTTTCGCACCCCCAGCCTCCCATTTTGGGGGACTTTGAGCTAAGACTTGCGGTTTTAAAGTCCCCCAATGGCAGGGTTAATGAGTTGTCGTCAGAGGAACGAAGGATTGAACAGTCGTTTTGCGTCTGAATTGAGCTTGATGAGCCACTCAAAGACTTGGGCGTACCCAGTAAGTTGAGGGTAGAAATGCCAGAACTCGTGAGAGGAGTGCAACGGCTCATGAGCCAGATGCCATGACTCGTGGGAGACATTCAAAGACTTGTGGGAGAGATGCCGAGACTTGTAGGAGATACTCAAAGGCTTGTGAGAAACACTCAAAGACTTGTGGGAGAGATGCCGAGACTCATCAAAGCAGAGTTAAGACTCGTGAGCGAGAAGATTTTCCTTACGGATGAGTGATGATCCCTGATCAGCGCCAAGGTGTAGCTACCAGTCCTCTGACAGGTCATTGCCGAAACCTTCGCCCTCTAAATTCCTCATTCTGGAGGATTTAGAGGGCACAAGCTGATTGAAACGGAGCGACAAAGGAAAGAAGTGTACACTCGGTAGCTTATGGGGTGAGGGCGAATGCTGGAACAACTTTTGCCGGGTTAATAGGGGCTAAGAAACCTGCAACGCCGTGAGAAAGACTTGTGTGCATGTACAGGAGATCATAGCGAGTGAGGGTGATCGAGAACGAGTTCAGAGCGATCTCAAATTGCGTTAAGCGGGCTGAAAATAGAACGCCGCGCCCAAGATCACGTAGGTTGCCAGCAAAAGCACACCTTCTAACCAGTTCGATCGTCCGTCTAAACTAATCAAATTAGCAACCACCACCGCCACGGTGACTGCCACCACCTCAAACGGGTTGAAGCTGAGATCCATTGGTTGCCCGATCGCTTGCCCCACCAATACCAACATCGGTGCCATTAACAATGCAACAAGCAAACTAGAACCCATCGCAACCGATACCGATAAATCCATATTATTTTTAACCGCAACGCCAACAGCCGTGACATACTCCGCAGCGCCACCTACTAATGGTAAGAGAATCACGCCAGTAAACAAAGGTGTTAACCCTAACCCTTTGGTTGCTTCTTCAACCACGCCTACAAAAATCTCAGACTCATAGGCGACTGCCACCGTCGAAGCCAGCAAAACGCCGAGCCAGAGCCGCAAATTAGGCTTGTGTAGTGTGCCGTCACTGTCTTCTTCAAGTTCAGAGATGCCGACTTCATATAAATAGTTGTGGGTTTTGAGCGAGAAAATCAGCGTCAGCACATAAACCGCAATCAACACGATCGCAACCGTGATTGAGAGTTCTTTAACGGGCAAAGTATCGACTTCTCCAGCAAAATAAAACGCCATTGATGGCAGCAAAATCGCAATCACCGCCAGCGTCATTGACGAGCCATTAACTCGCGCCACGATCGGCTTAAATTCTTGCTCTTTAAATCGCAGTCCGCCAAAAAACATTGACATTCCCATCGCTAGCAGCAGGTTGCTAATAATGGTTCCGGTAATGCTAGCTTTCACGATATCGATCAGTCCCGCTCGGAGGGCCACTAAACCAATAATCAGTTCGGTGGCGTTGCCAAATACGGCATTGAGCAACCCGCCAACCGACGGGCCTGTGACTACAGCAACTTCTTCAGTCGCGGTGCTTAACCAAATGGCAAGAGGCACGATCGCCAGTGCCGAAGTTACGAAGACCATCATGGTTCCCCACTCTAGCTTCTCGGCTGCGATCGAGATCGGGACGAAGATGAGGAGTCCGATCGACAAAATCTTTTTAATGGACATAGCAAATCGCCTAACGTCAAAAACTATAGCAATCCTATGTCAATCACGCAAAAATGGCTCGAAAACTGTGACGATCGCCAGTTAATCAATCTCTTTGCGTCTGCGTGGCTCGACCCCTTGCGGGTGAGGGGAAACGATCGGGCAGCAGTTCCAAGGTTTTAGGATAGGTAGCAATATTGGGTGAGAAAAGTTTCAAGCATCTGTTTCTTCAGAAGTTGTGCTAAATCCTCTGATGATTTGACGCATCTCACCTACTTCTATATCTGACTGGTCAGACTTTGAGGAAACGTCTAACAAAACAATCAACTCAGGAGATACGATCCAGTAAATTAGACGATAGCCATCACTTTTCCCTTTTTGACTGTCGCTGTTTTTGAGCCTCACCTTCATAACTGTGGAA
>JAYVFW010000322.1:0-3802 GCA_043772715.1 Phormidesmis sp.
GGCTGAATCCTTTCGCCCCCTAAATCCCCCAAGTTTGGGGGACTTTAAGATTCCGGTTCCCCTCAAACTTGGGGGGCTAGGGGGGCAATTCATATCACCGTTCAGCAACGCCTAATATTCTTGCATCCTCAGCAATCCGGCAAGATCAACAGGGGCGAACCGCCTGCCATCAGAACTGACGATCCATCAGCCATCATTCCTATAAAACCCGTGTCTTCAGAACAATTTGCGTCTTCCTCTTCCACTCCTCAGGCTAGTTCATCTCGTCCAAAGGCGACATCTTCCAAACAGCCCCGTCTCGTTTTGAGCGGCGATGATGGCTCCTCTCCTCACTTTATTTTTGCATTTGCGCCCAATCGCGACACATTGGGTGGAACGGCTTATCTGATTGCAGAAACAGAAGGAAATATCTTAGTAGACTGCCCCGCCTGGGATGAGGCAAACCAGACCTTTCTGCAAACGCACGGGGTACGGTGGTTGGTGATCACGCATCGGGGCGGCATGGGTAAAGTTCGAGAGATTCAGCAGGCATTAGGCTGTGAAGTCGTGATTCAAGAGCAGGAGGCATACTTATTGCCAGGGCTAGCGGTGACGGTCTTTCGCGAAGAGTTGAGCCTCAACGCTCACAGTCGCCTGATCTGGACTTCGGGACATTCTCCGGGTGCTGCTTGTCTCTATCATCAGGCTTGGGGAGGAGTGCTGTTTTCAGGTCGGCATCTTGTGCCCGATCGTCACGGCAACCCAGCACCTCTCAGAACTGCCAAAACTTTTCATTGGGTTCGTCAAATTCGCAACGTCAAAACGCTATCGGATCGATTCACACCCGATACGCTGCGGTTTCTCTGCCCCGGCGCAAATATTGGGTTTCTGCGGGGCAAACACACGATCGCAGACCCCTACCCAAAACTGGCTCAACTAGACCTGCAAGCCTACCTAACAATGCAGCCAATTCTTTAGAGCATTAGCCGTTCTAGCGCGTATGAATCGGGAATGCAGAGGGTTTCACGATCGCGCTCAATCAACCCTTTCTTTTCTAATTTGCTCAACACTCTAGTCACTGTTTCTCGCGCCAAACCACTCAAGCTGCTCAATTCACGGTGCGGAAGGTTGGGGATCTCGATTCCTCTAGGGCTGCGCTTGCCTTGACCTTCTGCTAAAAACAGCAAAATATCTGCCACTCGTGAGGTGCTATCAGATTCTCGCAGTCTCAGCCGCCGATTGACTTGTCGCAAACGACGCGCCATGAGTTGAGCTAGTCTGACTCCTGCCTGTGGCTCTTGGTTGAGCAGTTGCACAAAATCTTGGGCGGGCATATTGCCGATCGCCGTCGGAGCCAGCGTGATCACATCGGTCGATCGTGGCACTTCATCTAGGGGTGCCATCTCTCCAAACAGTTCTCCTGTGCCCAGAATGTTGAGGGTGACTTCTTTTCCGTCGAGGTTATAGGTTCTAATCTTTACCCAGCCCGTCAAAATAAAATAAACAGAGCTTCCCCAGTCATTTTCTAAAAGAATCACCTGGTTTGCCGGGTGGTTTCGCATAACCACATGGGAAGTTGCTTTCTCAACTGCCGCCTCTGGCAACCCCTCAAAAAAGGGAGCAGAGGCGATCAAGA
This sequence comes from Phormidesmis sp., assembly GCA_043772715.1. Taxonomy (GTDB): domain Bacteria; phylum Cyanobacteriota; class Cyanobacteriia; order Leptolyngbyales; family Leptolyngbyaceae; genus Phormidesmis_A. The sequence goes on from JAYVFW010000322.1 coordinate 1,616, forward strand.
CGCTAGAGGAGTTGTCGCGCACGTTATGCCAATCTTCCATTGGGACTTTAGTTTGAGGGGGGCAGATCACACAGAGGAACGAAATTTTAGAGAACCTAAATTAAGGATTGTTCGTTTAGTAGAGCTTGTTTCTTAAAGTTAGTAGAATTACAGATAAATCAAGCGGGTCTGTGAAGTGTAGAAACAAGAGTTTGTGGCAATTAATTTATACAGTAATGAGTAACTTGATGATAGATAACGATTTCATAATTTGTTTCGCAATCGCCTATCTCTACAGAGTTGAAGCAACCGCTACTCCGTTAATTAGCGTAAACCACCTGTCATCATAGCCTAAAGTTTTGCTGACACTCGATGAAACCCAGCCAAACAGCTAAAATTACAAATAATGCTCCGCCATAATGCTGAAAAATCTCAACTTAATACTGAGTTTTTGTCTGTGATCTAGTGATATTTTAGACGCTTTCCTTAACTTGACGAATTCTTAAAGTGATTCGGTTTTCAAGAAAGGGTTTTCTTAGTTCTGCAAAACTTTAGTCAAGGATGCGATCGTGACTTCTCAGATAGATCAACTTCAGACATTGATTGACCAAATTGATGGCGCACTGAGCAAAGCAGTTTCTCGTCTTCCTTGGGCAGCGAGTGGGCAACTTAATCAGCAGCGTCAAGTCTTACGCCAGGTGCGCGATTATTTGATTGGGCAGCAACGATCGTCGGTAAATTTCGCTCAAACGACGCAAGAATCTGCGGCGCTAAATCAATCAGCAGCCAATACTCAACAAGTCATGCAGTCTATGACTCAAGAAATCAATGAGTTGCGCTCAACGCTGCTTAGACCCCTGCAATCTGAAGTGATTACGCTAACCCAGCAGCGAAATGCGCTGATGCGTGAAGTTGGGCAGCTAGAAGCTCAGATCCACAGTCACGCACTCGATCGCTCCTATGACCCATCCGCTCTCAACTCTTCTCAAGTTGAGCAGTTGCAGACCGTGCACGATCGAGCCGATCAAGTGCTGGGCACGCTCGATGCTTCTTTAAGAGTCGTCTTTGATTCACTACAGCAAGATATTGACGTTTATCAAGCCTCACTTTCTCAAGGACTCGCCAAGCTGCATGGCTTAGGAGAGCAGGGAGAAGCTATGTTTACCGCGCTGATCAGTCGTCTGGCGCAGCAATTGGGTCGCGAAGCCTCCGCTCATTTGCAGTCTCAACCTCAAGCGTTAGCGGATAGCGAGTTGCCGTTTCGATCGACTCAGCAGTCCGTTTCGTCGATCGGCAGCCCGATCGCTGCTAGAGTAGCGCCCTCAGCATTTGACCCAACAAAGATATCGCTTCCTTACCCCGGAACTGAGCTACCGACTTATCGCGCCGAAACTCCTGAACCATTGCTTAACGACTCTGATTCTATTCACACGCTCACCGATTTGTTAGAGCAAATAAGTCGTGGAACGCAGGAGCCTCTTAACGTCATCTCAGTCGCGCCGTCCGCGCATACAGAAACGACTTACACGCCAGAAGAGGATTTATTGCCTACCCATCCCTCTGTTCAGAGTGAAGAGTCTCAGCCAGAAAGAGAAGAGCAAGACGGGTCATCTTCTCATTCAGCCACATCGCAATCATCGTCTTCTGCCCCTCCGAGCGTGATTAAACTGGCGGGAATGGATGATTTATTTAATTAGGTTAAGCGTTTTGACCAAAACCTCGGAGGTTTAAGCCACTCTGTCGGTCACGATGCTTAATTCTTGGTTAAAACCTCCGAGGTTTGCGTAAGTCCTAATAAAAACTGAATCGACAGAACATCTATTAGGGAAGGTTTCGTTAAGCCCTATCTGAACTTCATAAAAACTTGAGTCAGTTCAAAGATTGAGCAAACGCCGCCCCTTTCCCTACCGTATAGAGGGTGCGGCTGAATATATTGGCAGTGAAGTCAACCTTGTAAAAATTGGCTGCTGCCCGTGATGATGTCTCCCGAAATTTCCTCTCCTTCCTACTCAATCTTGCTTGACTGCGCTCAAGAATCCGAGGTTTCTGCGATCGAACTTGCAAGTCCCGTTGAATTGGAGAATCTCCATTCTTCGGCACACAATAAGCTAAAACGACTGATTGATATTGTGGGTGCTGTGGTTGGCTTGGGCATCACTGCGATCGTGACAGTTCCTTTAGCGATCGCGATTCAGCGTGATAATCCAG
>JAYVFW010000323.1:0-3796 GCA_043772715.1 Phormidesmis sp.
CCTGCCCAAACTTTTAACCGTCCTTTGAGAAAGGTATTGAGAACGGGCATAAAGTGAGGATCGTCTACACCAAAGATCCCAGAAGGCAGCACGCTGACAACTGGAAACCCTTTAGCGGAGGCTTGATCGACGAGTTTTTGAGCATCGTATTTTGTGCGATCGTAAGCAGAAGAAAAGTCTTTTTGAGTCCGCTCGAAGGTTTCGTCGATGACTTTGCCTTGCGTGTCGCCAAAAATTCCGATCGTGCTGCAATACACCAGTTTAGAAACGCCAACTGATTGAGCCACTTCTAAAACTGCACGAGTTCCTTCGACGTTGACTCGCTCCATCTCGGCGGCGTTGACGAGTCCGAGTTCGACGTAGGCGGCGGTGTGAAAAACGGTATCGACTCCTTGCATGGCTTGGGCGAGAGCGGCTCGATCGGTGATGTCGCCATAGACGAGATCGATCTGACCATCTGCTAATCGATTCAAGTTACTGGACTTTCGCACCAGACCTACGACAGAATCGCCTCGTTTTTGTAGGGTTTTGACGAGATGAGAACCCGTAAAGCCGTTTGCCCCAGTCACTAATGCCTTCATCGTTTTTCGCCTTTTAACTTAGCGTTTTTTCGTACATTCGATAGGTTTTATAGATTTTGCCTCCAGAGGCTTCGATCAATTTACGTGAAGCAAAGTTATCTTCGTAAACCCAAGACAATTCTGCTCGTTTATAGGGTTTGCCCTTTTGAATTCCGCCACTCATGCCTAAGTAGATTAGCGCCAGAGGAACCATTTTGCGACGAAACTCTGGAAGTGAGCAAATCGCAATCACCCGCCCTTGATCAATTTGACGACGATGCCAGAGAAACTTGAGAATTCCGAGCCAGTTAAGTTTACCGTTAACGTGCTTGAGGGGAATGTTGTAGTCAGGCAATCCCATCCAGAAGCCGATCATTTCACCGTTATATTCGGCGATCGGAAACACATCGGGATCGACTAGACTTTGCAGCGATTTCGCCTCTTCTAAAAACTCTTCTTGGGTGCGAGGCGTAGAACTCCAGTTGTCAGAAAAGGCTTTCGTAAACAAATTGTAGAGACCGATCGCATCTTGCTCAAATCCTTCGCCTTTAGTTCGCAAGGGACGAAAGTTAACCCCAGATTTACAGGCAATTTTATAGCCTTTCTCAAATTCTGGAGAGAGCGGTTGATCGAGCGGAAAGTCGTAAGCATAGGCATCTTTGGCTTTGTGCCAGCCGTCTTGCTCTAAAAACTTGGGATAGTATGCAGGATTGTAGGGCATCATCACCATTGGCGGTGAGTCAAAGCCGTCTACTAAAAACAGGCAATTATTGTGAGTTGAGAGATCGATCGGCCCTCTAGCTTCGATCATTCCTTGCTCTCTTAACCATTGAGATGCTGCATTTAAAAGAGCTTGAGCAACCTCAAAATCTTCAATACATTCAAAAAATCCAAAGATACCGATCTTTTTGCCTTCACGATCGACCAGACGATCGTTGACTGCTGCCACAATTCGACCAATGGGTTTTGCATCTCGAACGGCAACAAATTGCTGAAGTCTGCCGTATTGAAAAAAGGGGTTGTTGGCATCGAATTTTTTAGCAACGTCACTGCGAAGAGGAGAAACCCAATGACGATCGTAGGCATACACTGTAGTTGGAACGTCTAAAAATATCTTCTGTTCTGCTGCACTTTTGACAGCAAGCACCTGAAAGTCTAGGGGTTGTTGAGAAGGAGCCGAGTTTTTGTGAATGGGAGAATTCATCATTAGATAGCCTCTTTCAGGCTGCCGTCAATCGCTAATAACTGCTATGGAAAATATACCAGTTCTAACCCCATTAATCAGCGCCTAAAAAGAGCGATCGCTCTCTAAAAAGAACGATCGCTCTCAACCCTTCAAAGTCACTACAATCAGGCGCTAATCGTGGGCTTATAAACCAAATCGCGCATCTTCACCATGCTAGTCACCAAGCGATCCATCTCTTCTTTGGTGTGCAAAGCGTTGACGGTAATGCGAATCCGAGGTTTAGCGATAAACCAAATTGGAGACACCCAAATTCCGCAATCTAGCAATTCTCTCGCATAGACTTTGGGATTGAGTTCTGGCGGCAGCAAGACTGGCACGACATTGGTTTCTCCAAGCGCTGCAAAGTCATGTGCCTCAAGACACGATCGTAAATATCGCGTGTTTTCTTGAAGAGCCTTGACTCGATCGGGTTCCTTTCTGACGATGCGAATGCTCTCTAGCGCAGCGGCTGTGGTAGGAGGCGGTAACGAAATCGTTCCGATTGAGGTCGGTGACACGTCTAATAATGGCTTGAGTTCGGGCACATGAGTGCTGATTGCCGCACCTGCTGATGCCGCAAACTTAGAAAACGTCGTCATGATTAGAGGCGTAATTCCCCGGTCGATCGCGGCTTGCGGCATGAGTCCAAAATGTTCGTAAATGCCGCGACCCGTTGCTCCGATCGCGCCACTGGCGTGTGCCTCGTCCATCACCAAAACTGAATCGGGATAGTTAGCAAGCACATCGATCATCTCAGGCAAGGGGGCGATGTCGCCATCCATTGAGAACACCGCATCAGAAATGACGAGGATACGATCGGTGAGTTGAGCATAGCGCTTCAGCTTTCGCGCCAAATCTTCAACGTCACAATGGCGATAAGCCCGCACCCGCACTCTAGGGCTGTGCCCAAACATTTTGCCAGAACGAGTCCCTGCATTTGCGACTGCGGTGACGATGCAGCCATGATTCAAAACATCCGTCAAAATCAGCGTCTCACGGGTATTTTGAAACCCTGAAATGGGAATCGCCAAATGGCAAAACGCATCCATCAAAGCTTGCACCGCCATCCACGCATTGAGAAAAAGCTGAGTGTGAGGCAGATGCTTAAACGCCGAAATCTCATTTTCTAGCTGACGATGCAAATCAATGCGACCACTGAGTACCGAGGTAGAACTGTTTGACGTTCCATATTGCCAGATGGCATCAACGGCAGCTTGCTTAACCGATTCTTCTTGGGTCAGCCCCAACACATCGTTGGTGCAAAAGGTGAGAACGGTGCGGCGTTTCCCCGTTTCAGCCTCCTCGATCTCGACAAAATTTCCCTGGCGTTTGTGGCAAATGTACTCATCGGGATCTAAGCCGCTTTCGTACCAGCGCCGCACGTACTCCTTGACAACTTGCACAGTAAACTCCTCTCACCTTTTTCTAGACAGCGATTCTATAAAGCTGCGCCAACTGCGTCGCAACTCATCCAACCTGATATCTGGACTGCGAAGGACTTCGCCAACTCGTCGATACGAAGCTGAACTATAGGAATATGCGTCAATTAGTCAATTGTCTGAGTCCAGCTTATCAGTAAGCACTCTAACTAAGTGAGTTCAAAGTCACTGATTGCAGAAAAAGACAGTCCGTGAGCCAGCGCTCAGTGATGCACTACTCATAACGGACGGTCTTTTGCTCGATTTGGTTGCACCCTGGGATCAAATTTCTGCTACTGCCCGCTCAACTAACCGACGAGCCAGCGTTTGCGTTCCGGTGTGGGTGTAGTATTTAACGGCTACGTCGAGAAATGCGCCCACATAATCGAGTTTGTCAGCAGAAATATCGACATATTGTTTGACGTGGCTCAATAGACTTTCTTGAGTCAAGTTCCGAGAACTCACAAAATCACCCATCCAACCTTTGATTGAATCAAAACTTTGGGTGATAAAACCAAGCTGACCCGTGGGGTTGCCGCCCGGAATCAAGCTGCTAACGCTCTTAAAGCTTGGGTTGTGTTGCAACTCATCGG
>JAYVFW010000324.1:0-11298 GCA_043772715.1 Phormidesmis sp.
GTGAAGTAGCCAAAGTATCTAACCGTGCCCACCCACAGCCCTAACCCTTTGTCGATCGACAGTTTTGTCGTCAAATAAAACTGTAGAATCAACGCGAACCACACGAGCGCTCCGGCGATCGCTGCGTAGGCGCGTATGGTTGCAGTGGATTTTGCTGGCACCGTTTGAGGATCGGGTTGCATGGTTTAGCGTCCGGTGAAGACTGTTTTACCGTGATCAAGTCCACTATAAGCTTGGCAGGTGAACGATCGCAGGGCGCTGCTATCAATGCTGACTCTAATCTGGCAGTTTCCACTCTTCGGGATGGTTTGATTGCCCGTCAGCGTAGACGCAAACGCGGTCACATTTGCCACGATTTGTTCTCTAGAGCGACTCGTAATCGCACCGTAGTAGGTGACTGAAAAGGGTCGAGCGCTGCTGGCTTCTATCGCAGTGACGACAACTCGATTGGTTCCAACAATTTGCACGTTTGCGCTGCCATTGCCACCAAACCGCGCGTTGTTGATGTTTCCACTCGATTGATAGCGCGAAGGAGCTGGTCCTGTCCCGATATTGCCGCCGCCTGTACCTTCTCCGGTGCCAGTTCCAGTGCCAGCGCCAACAACCTTAATGTAGGGGGTATAGACCCAGCCTTCGACCGGTCCAGTCACAACATATGCCCAGTTACCTTGTTGCTTAATTCTGTTGCCGCGAACGCCTTTGTTCCACACCGTGACAACGCTGTAGTTAGGACCGGGTCCCGATCTCACACTCAGGTCGTTGACTGTAATCTCTACAGTTTCGGCTGATGCGGTAGAAACGACTGCGACGACTGCGATCGTGGCTGAACAAAGCGCGATCGCCCATTTTTTAGTATTCATTTTTTCCTAGTAAGGTTTGATGGCGGTTTACTTGCGTGAATCTGGACAGACAAACTCTTGTTGAATCGCTGTCAGCGTGACGGCTTGTTTTTCGTTGCTGCGAACTAGATTTTTCTGAAGTTGCAGCGTGGTATCGGTTAATTGCGCGATCGTCGCAGTATAAGCTAGTTGTCCATCTTCCACAACACGCAAAACGCGAGGCGCTGCTTTATCAACTGTCCAAGCGGCGACACGATAGGTTTCGACACAAGAAGTTTGCAGCAGCGTTCCGTTGGGCAGAAAGACATAAATGCTGCCCAATGCAGGCTGAGAAGGCGCTTTCGTCACTCGCCAAACTCGACTAAAGAGTTGACTCAGACTGATGCCAGTTGGTCTTGGAGGAGAGACGGCAACGGGTGCTGATGGCTGCGGACTTTTTATTGGAGTCGTCGAAGCCGCAACGATCGCGCTCGGCTGTGGGTTTCCAGCATCAGACGATTGGGAACAAGCAGTTAGCCCAATCACTAAAAAGCTGAGAACAGACAATGATAGAGGTTTGATCATAGGGTTCTGCAAGGAATGTTGTTGAGATAATCTGCTTTGAACTGGGTTTAGTTCATGCGGTTTGTGAAACCCTGCTGTTCGCGTTTGTTTTGGTTCACATTTCACCCTCACCATAGATTGTTAGAATTCAGTCGCCTGTCCAGTTTTTGTGATTATCTCACTTTTTGAAAAGAAAAACTCGATCGCAATCCGATAAATAAGTTTGCAGAGCACTAGAGCGAAAATCTGACATCGCCTCGTTAAGCAAAAGCAGATGAGCCAAGATCGGGCGGCACATCTTGCCAGCGACCCTGACCCACGGCACGAACCGCTTCTTTAAGCGACACATCACCTGTATAAAGGGCACGACCGACGATCGCGCCAGTCACTCCCTGCGATTCGAGTGCCAACAAGCTCAACAAATCAGTCACCGAACTCACGCCCCCCGATGCGATCACCGGAATTGAAACGACAGCGGCTAATTCTCGCAGTGCCTCTAGATTAGGGCCTTGCATTGTGCCGTCACGATGGATGTCGGTATAAATAATTGCTGCCGCCCCTAATTGCGCCATGCGTTCGGCTAGTTCGGTGGCGATGACTTCTGAGGTTTCGAGCCAGCCTTTGGTAGCGACCCGTCCGTTTCGGGCATCAATGCCAACGATAATTTGTCCAGGAAATTCGCGGCAAAGCTCTGCGACTAATTCGGGTTTTTCGACGGCAACAGTGCCTAAAATGGCGCATTGAACGCCCGTTGACAACAAATCGGCGACGCTTTGCCGATCGCGCAAACCTCCCCCCACCTGAATCGGGATCTCAAGGGCCCGCACGATCGCTGAAATGACCTCTAAATTCACAGGATATCCAGCTTTAGCGCCGTCTAAATCGACAAGATGCAGTCGGGTTGCACCTTGGTTAACCCACTGTTGCGCCATTGCAACCGGATCTTCGTTAAAGACTTCGGCTTGATCATAATCGCCCTGATAAAGGCGCACACATTTACCGTTGAGCAGGTCGATCGCGGGGATCACGTCCATAAGATTGCGGTTCCTCAATGAATCGGTAGGAGAGCAGATCTTATTGTCGGTGATGCGATCACAGATCGATCAAATTAATAATGTTGGACTTTCTGGTCAGAATCCCTATTGGTGCAGGGAGATGTCTCTCAAGAAGAGGACATTATTCGCGTGGTGAACGCCGTCATTCAAAAATTTGGCAACCTCGATATTTTAGTGAACAGTGCCGGAATTCAAACGGAAGGTGTCTCGCACGACGTTCCAACTAATCAGTTTGATCAAGTCATCGCTGTCAATCTGCGAGGCGCTTATCTGTGTGCGCGAGAAACCATCAAGCACCTGCTAGCACAACAGCGTTCTGGTGTGATTATCAATGTTTCTAGCGTTCACGAAGTCATTCCTCGCCCCATGTATCTCAGCTACGCCATCAGCAAAGGAGGAATGGGAAGCTTAACCAAAACCTTGGCTTTGGAATATGCAAATCGGGGAATTCGAGTAAACGAGATCGCGCCCGGAGCCACCGTAACCCCGATCAACGAAAGCTGGACAGCCGATTTAGAAAAGAAAGCGATCGTTGAAAGCCATATCCCGATGGGGCGAACCGGAACTTCTGATGAAATGGCGGCGGCGGTTGCTTTTCTGGCATCAGATGAAGCTGCCTATATTACTGGACAAACTCTGTTTATTGATGGCGGACTGACGCTCTACGCCGACTTCCGAGAATCTTGGTCAGCCTAGGATGCAATGCAGCATTACTCAGATTGAATCCTCAACAAACGTCAGATATTCAGGAGACATCTATGAGCGCAGAAGAGCAACGGCTTAAACAAACCCGCATCGGCGAAGTCGATTGGTATAAATGGGGACCGTATATCAGCGAACGCCAGTGGGGAACGGTGCGCGAAGACTACAGCTCAGATGGGAATGCTTGGAATTATTTCCCGCACGACCACGCCCGATCGCGCGCCTATCGCTGGGGCAAAGACGGACTGGGCGGAATCACCGACAACCACAACCTGCTCTGCTTTGCGGTAGCGCTGTGGAATGGCAAAGACCCGATTACTAAAGAGCGGCTGTTTGGGTTGACCAACAGCGAAGGCAATCACGGCGAAGATGTAAAAGAGTACTACTTTTACCTCGACAGCACGCCGACTCACTCGTATATGAAGTATCTCTACAAATATCCCCAAGCCGAGTTTCCTTATGATGATTTGGTTGAAACCAACCGCAATCGCAATCGTTATGAACTGGAATATGAGCTGCTAGATACAAGCATCTTTGACGACGATCGCTATTTCGACGTGTTTGTGGAATATGCCAAAGCAGATGCCGAAGATGTTTTGATTCAAATCAGCATTGCCAACCGGGGCCCCGAAGCGGCTCCGATTCATATATTGCCAACCTTATATATTGCCAACCTTGTGGTTTCGTAACACCTGGTCTTGGTCGGTAGGGGGAGCCAAGCCCGCACTCACGAAGATTGAAGGAACTGGCAACAGTGTTGTCCATGCTCACATTAACGACACTTTGCTGAATCAATACATCAGCGATTATTATTTCTACTGCGATGGCGTGGCTCCGCTGCTGTTCACAGAAAATGAAACGAACCATCAGCGGCTGTCTGGGACGCTGAATGCCAGTCCCTTTGTCAAAGATGGCATCAACAACGAGATCGTGCATAGACAGCAGGATGCCGTTAATCCCAGCGATGTCGGCACCAAAGTTTCGCCCCACTACGACATCACAATCGGGGCTGGAGAGACAAAGGTGATCCGATTGCGCCTTTCAAAACAGGCTCCAGATCAGATCGGTGATCCGTTTAGTGCTTATTTTGATCAACAGTTTGCGGCTCGTCTTCAGGAAGCAGATGAGTTTTATGCGACGGTGATTCCGCCAGCAGTTCAGGCAGATCACGATCGCGCCAACGTGATGCGGCAAGCCCTAGCCGGGATGATGTGGACGAAACAATACTTCTACTATGACGTAGATCAATGGCTGCGAGAGCGCAACGTCACTCCCTGGTCATCTCCAGGCAATCGGAAGGATGTGCGGAACAGCGATTGGTTTCATATGTACAACGACGATATCGTTTCTATGCCAGATAAATGGGAATATCCTTGGTATGCGGCATGGGATCTGGCGTTCCATGTGATTCCGATTAGTCTTATTGATCCCGACTTTGCCAAAGATCAACTGATGCTGATGCTGCGGGAAGATTATCTGCATCCCAACGGTCAAATTCCTGCCTATGAATGGAACTTTGGCGACGTGAATCCGCCCGTCCATGCGTTTGCTGCCTGGGAGATATACACCCGCGATCGCGAACGGAACAACGGCGTAGGAGATACTGAATTCCTCAAATACGCTTTCTCCAAACTGCTGATCAACTTCACCTGGTGGATCAACCGCAAAGATGAAGGCGGCAACAATTTGTTCCAGGGTGGATTTTTGGGATTGGATAACATTAGTGTGTTCGATCGCAGTTCGACTTTACCGACGGGGGGGCATCTGGAACAAGCAGACGGCACTGCCTGGATGGCGTTCTTTAGTCAGCGGATGTTTCAGATTGCCATCGAGCTGGCACTCCACGATCCTATCTACGAAGACCTGGCGATTAAGTTTTTTGAACACACGATGTGGATTGCGGGAGCCATGGATCGGATTGGTGACCACCAGGACGAACTATGGGACGAAGAAGATGGCTTCTTCTACGATGTGCTGCGCTTGCCCGATGGCAACTCTACCCGCTTAAAGGTGCGATCGTTGGTCGGTTTGTTGTCACTGATGGCAGTTGCCGTCTTCCCTCGTGAAGCTTTTGAAAAGCTGCCGCGCCTCAAAGAACAGGCACAGCTGTTCATTATGCGTCATCCTGAGTTAACTCAAAACACCCATCTACCCATTAAACCGGGTGAGCGAAATCGGCTGATGTTATCTATCTTGAACGAAGATAAATTGCGCCGCGTTCTCTCCAGAATGCTAGATGAATCCGAGTTCCTCAGCGATTATGGGATTCGCTCCCTTTCTCGCCATCATTTAGAAAACCCCTACTACTACCATCACGAAGGGCAGGAGTTTAAAGTCGGATATGTTCCCGGTGACTCGACTTCAGGGATGTTTGGCGGCAATTCTAATTGGCGCGGCCCTATCTGGATGCCTGTCAACTTATTGTTGATTCGATCGCTGCTGCAACTCTATAGCTACTACGGCGATGCCTTCACGATTGAATATCCCACTGGGTCTGGTGAACATCTATCGCTGTTTGCTGTCACCCAACAAATCAGCGAACGGATTGTGAGCATTTTCCTCAAGGATGAATCGGGTCGCCGCCCAGTCTATGGAGGTGCCGAGAAGTTTCAGACCAACCCGCACTGGCGCGATCTGATTTTGTTCTACGAATATTTCAACGGAGATAACGGGGCAGGAATTGGTGCCAGTCACCAAACTGGATGGACTGGCTGCGTTGCTCGGATCATCCAAGCTTTGGGCTACTTTACTCCAGAAACAGTGATGAATACGGTCACGCCTGGAGAACTGACAAAGTATTAGGTTTGAGTTAGATCTTGCACTCGCAACAACCGCCAGGGACTGAAGTTCCTGGCTCATAGCTCAAACCCATTGAAATGGGTTGAAATGCTTTCCCAGTCCTTTTTAGAGGACTTTAGCTATTAGCCCGAATTTTAATTCAGGGCGGGCGATCGGGAAATAATTAGACCTCCTGCATAAATAAAATTTTCGATATAAACTCTCTCAGATCTCGCTCCGTTTAGGTCAGCTTGTGCCCCCTAAATCCCCCATTCTGGGGGACTTTGAAACTGCAAGTCTTCTCAAAGTCCCCCAGAATGGGGGATTTAGGGGGCGTTCCCAGATTCGTGCAGGAGGTCTATTGAGGCTGGTGCAAGATCTGAGTTGAGTTACTTGTTCGCATAGGTAACAGTTTCATGAATCAGTCGTCAGTTCAAAATGTACTCACAGCCCGCGCTCGTTTGGGAGAGTGTCCGGTATGGGATGCTGCTCATCAACAGCTTTTTTGGGTCGATGTTTATAATCACCGAGTCCACCAGTTTGACCCCGCTACTGGGAACGATCGCTACTTTGATGTGGGTGATTTGGTGAGCGCGATCGCGCTGGCAGGCAACGATCGATTACTGATTGCCCTGCGCGATCGTCTGGCTTTTCTCAATATCCAAACAGGCGAAGTTGTTCCTTTCTACCAGATTGAATTTCCTTATCCCAACACCCGTTTTAATGATGGCAAATGTGATTCTCAGGGGCGCTTTTGGATCGGCTCGATCAGCGAAGCACCAGAGCAGGCGACGCTCTATCGCTATGATCTCGATGGTTCCCTGCACGTCATGGAAACCGGACTAACGATTTCCAACGGCTCAGGCTGGAGTCCTGATCAATCGACGTTTTATTTAACCGACTCTGCCCAACACAAAATTTATGCCTATGACTTTGAGGTGAAAACGGGAGCCATTCGCGATCGCCGCGTCTTAGTTGATCTGAGTGATGAAGGCGTAGAACCTGATGGACTAGCGATCGACGGGCAGGGCAATCTTTGGTCTGCCCTTTGGAATGGGTGGTGTGTTGCTTGCTTTAACGCAACTGGGCAGGAAATTTTGCGAGTCAAATTATCGGTTCAATGCCCGACCAGTGTTGCCTTCGGGGGCACCGAGCTGACCGACCTATATGTTACCTCTGCATCGGTTGGGTTAAGCCAAACTGAAATTCAACAGGGCTTCAACGCAGGCGATTTGTTTCGCTTTTCAACCCATGCGATCGGAATGCCGCCCCAGCCACTTTTAGGTTCGTCTTGAGTGTCATACAACGGTGATGTTGGCGTAGGAGTTGTTCGGGCTGCGTTTTGACCTTCGATTCGTCATTGCCGAGATCTTCGCCCCCCAAATCCCCCATTCTGGGGGACTCTAACCCAATCCTCCGATTCAAAGTCCTCCAGAATGGGGGATTTAGGGAGCTAAAAGGACTGGAACGTAGCGACAAAGAGTTGTGTGTACACAGTAGCTCTCCTGCGGGAGAGGGTTGGGGTGGAGAGTAAATCCGGCTCTTATTTATCGATCGCCCCAGCTTTAGATTCACAGTTACAAAGTGGATCTCTTAAAATCTGCTGAACAACGGCTGACATTGTTTCCAAGTAGCCTTCAACTTTCTCGCGGGTGTTCCCAACCTTTTGACCAACTTCGGCAATTTTTTTACCATCTATGTAGACGACCGGGAGTGGGTAGTTTTGCAGAAATTCCAGTAGAGAAACGTAGTTATCTTCCCTGGCTGACAGAACAAGTGAGGATCTCAACGATTGAATGGGAGCAACCCGGTGGCGATTATAAATAACCTGACCCATTTGATACAAAACAAACTCTCCGATCAGGGAGTTTGAAGCTCTATCCAGGAATAGAAAATCTACCGGCAGTTTCTTATTCAGAAATGCGCGCAAAACTTCTGGATCTGTTCAGGCAAACCTTTGCAGAAACCGGCGTAACCGACTTAGTTCACCTGTTTCTGCAAAGGTTTGCATATCTTTAACAGAGAATGTTTCCTGGAAGATGCCATACGTGATGACCACTCGTTCAGCCGCCAAAGTTGGAGCCACATTAGCAAATATTCCTACATTGACTCCTAGCAGCAAGCCACCACAAAGCCCTGCAAACTTTGATATACGCTGAGTGAGCGATTGCTGAAAAGATGGGGGAGACAGCATCATAAACTTTATTAAAATAAGTAAGGGATTGGAGCGAGTGTAAGCCAGAACAATGAGCGATCGATGATTTCTAATTCGCCCCTTGTTGGCTTAGAAGTTGAGGTCAAAACGCTTACTGGCACTTCACTGCCTCGATCGAAGACGCAGTGTTTTTTGCAACTTTACCGGGCATACCGACTTGTGATTTTGTATCTGATTTTGTAGAGGCGGGTGGGCAATCACACACCAGGTCTTGCAAGAATACCTTTGCCTTTTCTAGAGCGGGCTGCACTCGCTCAACAAACGCACTCACCCGGTTATACGCACGTTCTACACGGGGAAGCTGCACCACAACTTCATTTGCAGGATAGTTCCCAATCACTTCCAGCATGGAAATCCGTTGGTCGTCTTTGTGGGAAGCAACCAATGCAGTTCGCAGCGGCTCCAAGTTATCTGGCACCGTGCTGGAAGTCAGGACATTGTTCAGTTGTAGCAGCAAAAAGTCAGTGATCGGATTGTTAAAGTTTCGCTCACTAAACGGGCGAGTAATCGCAACCTCACGGGTTAGCACCGTGCGGGTTGCCTGGGAAACGCTGGGAATCTTGGCAAAAAATTCTTGTAAATTTGTCCTTTGCGTTTCACCCGTTTTGACAAAATTTTGGAAATCGCTGAACGGAACAGCTACTCGTGATTCGTTGAATACTAGGATGATAGTTTCGATCGCGCTGACACTTGTACTAAAAGTAACGCTGGCGCTGACAGCCAGAAGCAGGCTTGAACTCAGAAATTTAATGCCTGAAAACCTTTTCAGCGGTGTCAATTGTGGTTGGTGCGGAAAGGTGGATACCATAGGTCGAGCCTCACTCCATATCTGATAATTGGGATCGTATAGGTCAAACGGTCACTAAGCCAGTTTGACGCAGAATGAAAAATAGGATGGAGTTGACGATCGCTAGAGAGATCGCGCCCAGAATAGCGCTACCAATGCCCCATCGCAATCGGAACCCTTCTACTAACCAGGCAGACAAACCAAAAACAATAATGCTGCCAATCAGAGGAATTAAGCCCAGACTGAGAACCGCTGGAATTGCCCTCAGCCAGGTGGGAAATAAACTGTAGATTCCACTGAATGCGCCAATGATTGCACCTGCGATCAGCGCAATGAATGGATTATCGATTTCAACGCCAGTGGGCAGTTTAGAGATAATTAATAAACTCAGTGCAGTCACCACTACAACAATTAGAAAGCCAGTCATCAGTTGACTCCTTACGCCTTAAACATAGATTAGGTGGACAAGATACTTTTCACACTGGCTCGTTCCAGTTTGAGATTCTCAGGCGCTCTACTAAGTAATTGATTTTGTGCAACTACTTGTTCACCATAGACTCAACCAGTGCAAAAAAGAAGTACGGTAAATTACAAAGAAAGAAGTATGACCAGAAATTTGACCTGCTTGCAGTGGCAACTATGTCTGTAATGCAATTACTTTACTAGGGCAGCTTAATACACTAAGACACCAGTACAACGCGCTGATTCGACTTCCTGGAACTTTTTATCTAACATTAGAGTAATATACAATTCCTCAATTCCTGAAGTTTTTTTTATTTCGTCATATTCCTGTTGGGTAGCTCATCAGAAGATAGTGGTAGTTTGGGAAACCGCGTCTCTTCAGAGCGCGGAGGAACAAACAGCAAGCGGTTCTTACTCAGTCCCCTATGGAGGGAGACCCTCCTCCAGCAACAGTTCGGACAGTTTTTGACAAGAAAGCTACCCATCTCTTAGGGTGCAAGTAACAACACAAGCACGGGATGGATAGCTACATGGAAGAAATTGTACAGACCTTACTGTCAAAAGTGGGGGATTTTGCAAACCGCAATTGAAGTTTTTAGTCACCCTATTCACGACGATGGTGCTGGTGAGTGGCAAAGTCAACTTCACGAACTTGAGCCGCTACAGTGAGTTGAATGAGAAAACGTATCGACGGCAGTTTAGCGAAGAGGTTGACTTTGGGAGACTGAATGGCGAGCTGATTCAAGCGGCAGTCTCGTTTTTGCTGTCACCGATCGCCAGTAGCTTTGTCACGGGCACTGTTCTCCAAGTCAACGGTGGGCACAACACTTAGGATCGTGAATTAGATCAGGTCGGTCACTTGCAAGATCAATAGGCGCAGCAGTGCCATGCCCATACACAAATTATGGTCTTATATTTAATTCCGAAAATCCCCTTTCTAATCGGGCTGGGGATCAAATTTCGTGCGTCCTATAAGTTTCTTATTTTTATAGAGTAGGTTGAGAAATGATCTACCATTTCGGTGCATAGCGGTGAACTGCAAGCCTTTATTCAGAGTGAGTAACCAGAGGTTACAGAACGGTTATAAAACTGCTCAAGAGTCGGAGTTTTTATGCTTTACCTCTCAAGTCGTCAGAGGCTTGTGGTAAAAGCACTGTCGAATCAAATTACAGGCTCAATTGCAGCGATCGCACCGTCTAATTTGAAATGATGTTGATGGGGTGATACCCACCAACATTTTTACAGAAGAACTCATTCCATAGTTGAGGAGATGCATGACGTTTAAGCAGATTTGTTGTTTGACTGGCGTGACTGCGCTGATGGCAGTCCTGGGTTCATCGTTGCTTTCTGGCGCGAATGCTCAAGTCACTGGTCAGAAGTTTCAGTTGAAACCCGCCCCTGCTAATGTCCCGATTGTGGCGCAAGCGACTCCAAGCAATTCAACCCGTCCTACTAATTTCCAGGGTAGAGGAGTTGCTCAGGGTTCTGCTTTTACAAGAGGACGGACTGCAACGACTGCCCTGACCATTGAGCGGGATAATTTTGGCTTTGAACTGACAGAGCCAGGCGGACGAACGGATGCACCTAGAGCGCGAGTTCAATATCGGGGTGCAGTGATTCGACGAACCAATGTCTCATCTAGTGGCTTTACATTAGATGGTCGCGTCAGGAGTTATACCTCTTCTGCTAACCTACGGGTGTTGAACAATACAACTGGCACTTGTCGGATTGAAGTGGTCAACTCGCTAGTCATCTCTAGCACTTGCAGAGCTGCGACTGCCGAAAGTTCAACCCAGTTTCTAGGTCTAGAACAATTTTAGGCGTTGCTGAATGGTGATATGAATTGCCCCCCTAGCCCCCCAAGTTTGAGGGGAACCGGAATCTTAAAGTCCCCCAAACTTGGGGGATTTAGGGGGC
>JAYVFW010000325.1:0-11298 GCA_043772715.1 Phormidesmis sp.
GCTCTCGCAGCAAGTTTCATCACGCCCTTTTTCTTGGACTCACCGTAACGCTGACTCACACGATCGGTATCTTTGCTTTGGGACTAGTGGCGCTCGGCACCTCTCAGTTTGTCCTGACTGAGGAACTATATCCTTGGCTGAACGTGCTTTCTGGTGTGCTAGTCACAGGAATTGGACTGAATTTATTGATTCGTCGATCGCGCATTTCTCAAGTCTTCCAAAGATGGGGATTGGAACAGAAGCCCGATCATGGTCACGATCATCACCACAATCATGATCATGCTCATAGTCACGATCATCATCATCACGATCACGGACATCATCACGATTATGATCACGGACATTCTCATCTGCCACCTGGTGCTGATGGTGCTCCGATTACCTGGTCGAGTATTTTAGCACTCGGAATCTCAGGTGGGTTGTTGCCGTGCCCTTCAGCGTTGGTGGTGTTGTTAAGCGCGATCGCACTCGACCGCATCGGCTTTGGGTTGGCGTTGGTATCTGCGTTTAGCTTAGGTCTAGCAGCAGTTTTGACTGGAATCGGGTTAACGCTAGTCTATGCCAAAGATTGGTTTGAGCAACTGCCTCTTCAGGCATCTAAAAGCCAACTGTTTCCGGCGATGAGCGCCTTATTTATGACGCTGATTGGCTTAGGCATTACGACAAAAGCGCTATTCGATCACACTTTATAGCCTGCACAAATCACGTCAAAAGCAACGAGAGAATCAGTCGATTAAAGTTCTTAAATAGAGTCAGTCATGCTTAAAGAAATTCTTGCATCTACCGCGATCGTTCTATTGGCTCATTCCGCAGCTTCGTCTGAGCTGCCTTCTGCGATCGCCCAAGACTCCCTGTGCTACATGGTTAGCTCAAATAGTCAGACGATCAACCTCACCTCATTGTGCAATCTTGAAAACATGGCTGAACTTGCTCCGATCGTGGTGACTAACCTCAGTTTAGAAGTTCCAGATCAAGAGTTTTTGTCATCAAAGGTTAAAGCTACCGTTACCAATCGCAGCAGTTCTCCGATTCAAGTAGAAGTGGTTCGCCTACAGATTAATCATGCCAATATGCCTGTTGCGATCGTCCCCATTTTTGTAAACCAAACCCTAAGCCCCGGACAGTCAGTTGTCGCAAGTGAACTGTTTGACAAGGCTGAGTTACGACAACAAACTAGCGGACTCAGTGTTAGCTTTCAAAATTGGCAATAGTTGAGATTTCAACCCGCAAAAAATAGGTTTGAGGAAACAAGTTATGAAGCGATTTAGCATCATCTTCTTAATCACAGTTCTCTGCGTCGTCGGCTACTTTGAAGTCAGCCTGTCTCACGCCGAAGCCCTCTTCTGGCTCAATCTTGGCTCATAGTAGCTATCTCAAGATGAAATCACTTCTGAATGACGATCGAGCCAGTCTTTGATTTGAGAAACTCTCTCAGTGAGCGTTAGGCGTTTTTAGCACTTCATCTAATAGGCTTCTAGCTGGCTGCGCTTTAGTAAGAGCGGCTTGATGGTCACTGTAAGCACGAACTAGGCGAAATAGACCGCCGACTCCGGTTTTGAGTTGCTCTAGATCTTCACCAGATACCAGTTCTCCGTCTAGCATCCGCACGAGCAAAGGTTTGATATCGCCCACTTCTTGCCGCACTTTTTGCAGCTTTTCTACGGTACTCAATAAGGTTTTGAGAGAATTTAAGATGCTGTCAACGTCTTGAGCGTCTTCTACTGCGGGCAATTCTTCTACTTTGGGTAACTCTTCAGCGATCGCTTCCGTATCTTGAGGCTCTGATTCTTTAAGGTCTAAAACAGGTAATTCCTGTATAGGCGTTTCGGTTTTCTCACTGTGTGTTCGTGCCATCAACGTTTCCTCAAGGGGTTTCCTCAGTGTACCGTGTCGATCTAGACGTTTTAATGGTGTATTGAATAAGTGAGTCACTGAATGGTGAGTGATCGCGGTTTTTGTAGAAGTATACTTACACGCTGTGCGCTTTGCGTCGCTGCAACAAAATTGAACTGAGCAACCCGATCTCCACCACTGCGATCGCGGCTTTTGGCTCAGGAACTTTGATTGCCGTGTAGGTGATGCCGATCGGTCGCTTCAACGCTTTGTTCTGCGGCACATAAATTGCACTTGAGTTGCCAGCAGACGGTAAAGGCGCTCCTGTAAACCCGTCATAGCGAAGAATTGTGCCCTGGTTAGTCGTTTGGTCGAACCCCACACTATAGAGTTTTCCATCGGGATCAAAGGTCAGGTTGCCGATAAAACTCGTGCTCGGAACCACGCCTGTGTAATTGGTGGAGATGGTCTGTTTAAAAGCTCCACTAGCCACGTCATAGCGGCGAATATCATTGGCAAAATCACTCACAAACAAGTCACCTTGAGGACCGGTTGCTAACCCCAAAAAGCTCACAAACCCAAAGCTGTCAGGCGAAGGAGTCGGCTGATCAACAAAAACTGATGACGCTCTAGTGGTGATGTCATAGCTTAAAACCTGACTGGCAAACCCACTGCTAAAGTCTGCCGTAAATGAACCGGGTTTAGCAGAGTCAGGAATCGCCACACTGCCTTGAGTGGTCACCAACAGCCGACCATCACTCGTAAACAGCAAATCGTTTGGTCCATTAAGCTGCCCTGACTTGCGCTCAGATAGAGGAATTTCTTTGGCAGAGGCAAATACATCGATAAAAGCGCCCGTATTGCCATCAAATCGTAAAATCTGATCGGTCAGAAAGCTACTTACATAGAGCTTGCCATCGGGCCCAAACGCGCTGCCATAGGGACGGATCAAACCCCCGGTGGCAAACTGATCAATAAAGGTGCCTGTCTTGCCGTCGTAGCGCAAAATTTCGCCTGATGAGCCGCTGCCACTGCTGACGTAGAGATTGCCGTCGGGACCAAAGGTGAGATCATCGGGGTCGAGCAATCCGCCGACTCCAGGGGCAATAAAATCACCTCTAAAGTTTCCATCATCGTCATAGATGACCACGTTATCGCCTCTCGTGTTGCCGACCAATAATGCCGCGTTTGCTTTGGCAGTGGTGTTCACGCTGACGATCGAGCTAATGCTGAGGGTGAGCGTCAGTTTCAAAAGCGATAAGCTAGGTTTCATAAAATTTTGGCTAATAGGGCAGATGGCGATCCCTATTTTTGAGAAGTTTTGATGTAGGGAGTGTCTTCTCAGCTACCAAATTGGATTAAACCCTTTAATTTTTCCCGTAATTTCACTTAAATTCTTGATGAAGGAAAAGCCTATTTTATGAAGATAGAATAAAGTGGATAGAATGACTCGTTCTCTTTCCTCAGAAACTCTGGCTTTGCGCTATCACACCTTTCGCTGGGGTCAACAAACTTATTTGATGGGTGTCTTAAACGTCACCCCTGACAGCTTTAGCGATGGCGGACAGTTTAACAGCCTGGAATCTGCCTTAAATCAAGCGCAAAAAATGGTCACGAGTGGAGCCGACATTCTAGATATTGGCGGACAATCTACTCGACCCAATGCGGACGAGGTGACGCTTGATGAAGAACTCGACCGCGTCATTCCCGTGATTCAAACTTTGCGGCAACACCCAGAATTCTCCCAGGTGCCAATCTCGGTTGACACAACTCGATCGCAAGTGGCAAAGGCGGCGATCTCCGCAGGTGCCGATCTGATTAACGACATTTCTGGGGCAACGTTTGACGCAGAAATGCTCTCGACTGTGGCAAAGCTTGGAGTGCCGATCGTCTTGATGCACACGCGCGGCACTCCCAAAACCATGCAGACGCTGACCGATTATGAGGATTTGATTGGCGAGATTTTGCAATTTTTAGCAGCGCGAATTCAGGCGGCGATCGCGGCGGGGATCGATCGCCGCCAAATCATCATTGATCCCGGCATCGGCTTTGCCAAAAAAACAGCGCAGAATTTAGAAATTCTGCGTCAACTTCCCGCTTTTCGATCGTTGGGGTGTCCGATTTTGGTCGGCGTGTCTCGCAAAAGCTTTATCGGTCACATTCTTAACCAGCCAGATCCACAGACAAGAGTTTTGGGAACGGCAGCAGCGTGTGTGAGCGCGATCGTCGGCGGCACGGATATTTTACGAGTTCACGATGTCGCAGAAATGCACGATGCTTGCCGTGTTGCAGATGCCATTTGGCGACCCTGCCCCATCAATTAGTGTCATTTCCCCGCAAAGAATTGCCAGAACCCTGCTCAAATTCGGATGGTCTAATCAAATCTGTAATCGCCTCATTCAAGGCTTTAGGATCCATAAAGACAATCTTGGAGTTATCACTCTTGCCAATCTCTAAATTGGCGTTGACATAATCTTTTGCGATTAGATAACGCAATACGTCTTGCGCGTTGGGTTGAGCCTGCAATGCTCGCGCCAAGTCTTCGATCGATTTCACCGTTGCTTCTGTTCTCGTAAGCGTTACGTTTTTCTCATTCTTGGCAATCTGCTCTCGCTCTAGAGACTCTCTCAAAGCAGAAGACAAGTTAATGGCTTGCACTTCTACACTAATCACCTCAATGCCCCATTTACGAGCCGCTTCGTCAAGAGGCTTGCGGAGTTGAGTGTTAATTTTATCGGTAGATGAAACGGCTTCCGCTAGAGAGAGCCGACCAATTTCTCCACGTAGGCTTGTGATCACGAGTTGCTTGAGGGCTTCTTCTAAATCTTCAATCGCATAATAGGCTTTTTTAAGCTCTAAAATTCGCCAAAAGACGATCGCATCCACCTCGATCGGTACGTTATCTTTGGTCAGCGCAGGTTGAGGCTCAATATCTAAGAGCTGTTCTCGAACGGTTTCGATTAAAACGGTATCTAGAAACGGGATCACAAAGTTTAGCCCTGGCTTTAGGGTGCGTTTATACTGCCCTAATCGCTGCACCAAAGCTTCGTCACCCTGGTCAATGATTCTGACAGAACCAATCATGTATCCAAGAATAATCAGTGTGAATGCACCAAGTAGGGACTCAATCATATACGCGCTCCCGTTGAGCTTAATTAGAGACTAAAGAGAGAAGTAGAAAAATGTGAGATCTCTTAAACAGTGACTGCCATTGCGATCGGGCAAAATCGGACGCGGCTTTTCTGAGTATGTAACGCCATAACGTGCATTTTACAGACATTTTTACGATTCAAAACTCAAAACTTCCACTGATTTATCATTAATCTATCGTTTGCTATCTTGCCAAGCATTCCCAATTCCTTTCACAATGCCGCGCCCGATCAGCCCCAATCCGCGCCCAATCACGTCAGTGAGCAGGTAGATTACACCACTGCCGATAAACCCGATCGCCGCTTTTAATCGAGGCGAAATTGCATCTCGCGTTTCTAACGCCAGAGTTACGGCTAACCGCACACCTGCTAATTGCTCAAGCTCAGGGCGACGGGGTGCATAGATCGGCACCTGCCTGATTCCTAGTTGAGTAAACACAAAGAGTCGGTGTTGACTCTCAAAAATGGCAGTTGGTTCGGCAACATAGCGATCGACGCGATATCTCCAAGATAGATCATTGCGAAAGCGCTCAATGTCGCGGGTCGAGAGTAAGCGACGATCGTAAAAACTTTGTTTGATGGCTTCTAAATCTGAAAACCGATTTAGCAATGGTTGCACGACTGCATTGGCAAGCTGAATCGTGAGATTTTCTAAAAGATCTGCGGCACGAGCGATCGCTTCAGGAGAGCCGATCTCAGCGGCGGCATTGTCGATCGTGAATGCTGTCCGAAATAGTAAGTGAGCATACAAATCGGTGACTAAAGGAATCTTATTGAGAATCTCTGCCCAAACCGTTTCCTGATCTTGAAGTAATGCCGTCACGACTTCTACTTCTTGGTTCCTGACGCGCAAGGTGTAATATCTGCCAAAAAAGTCGATCGTGACAGCTTGCCACAAGTCTCGCAAGATCACCGATTGTTTTTCAGCAAGCTGACCGGGCTGAATTTGAGAAAACCGCAGCTCGTCTAAACTCGCCTCAATCTGTCGCAAAATGATGTAGAACAATTCTCGCTTACGCTCTGCGCGGAAGATGTCAATTTCTAGCGGCGAATTGGTTAAGTTTTCTAAGCCCGATTGCAGTTTGGCAGAGATGTCATCAAACAACCGTTCCTGAAGGTTGCTAGTCGTCATTTCTGGAGGCTGATCGGGCACAATTTGAGAACTGGACGGCAGCGATCGCAGCCGTTGCCCGCTTAACTCAAGCTGTGGTTTTCTCGCTGGCTCCGGCGCTGAATCTAGGCTAGCAAGAACTCGCTTCACCAACCATCGAGCCGCTTTAAGCTCTCTGCGCTGTCCGCTAAGAATGGCTCGATCGAGCTGTGACAGCCCAGGCGATGCAAGTTGAGCATTGAGTTCGGTTAGTGCCGCTTCAATTTGTTGGAGGCTAGACGATCGCAAAGTTTCGCGCACTCGTTTTAACGGACGTAATGGTGTGGGTGAAGGGGCGATCGTCAAACCCTGCAACCGCTCCACATCCCAGTAAGGCTGACCCGCCACCACTTGTCTAATCGCCGTCACCAACTCTGCGATCGAGCTTCCCTTAGGGCAATATCCTTCAACGCCTATTTGCACCGCTTCGATCAGTTTGGTGTCTGGCAACGACCCAATCAGCAAAATCGGGTAGTCAAGATATTGAGTTTTGAGTTGTCGCAGTAGCTCAAGGTCTAAGAGCGACTGAGAAGACAGTCCGCCATTCTCCAAATCAACCAAAATCAGGTCAAGCCGAGTGCCGCTGCGCTGGCGATCTGCCAGAGTTCTCAATGCCGATGCGCCAGTTTCTGCTTCTATTACCACTTGCAGATCAGCAAATCGACCCAGCCCAGTCAGCAACCCCAACCGCAAAACGGGGTCTGCCTCAATTAGCATCAGTTGTAACAAGCGACTTGTCGGACGATCGAGCGACACAGACCCACTCTCCTACTCCATCACTTCCTATAGTCCCACACCCGTCACTGTGGCGGCGGTGGCTCCGAGGATTCTACGGACGGCTCTGGCGTTGGCTCTGATTCTAAGTCACGCTGCCTTGCTGCCTCTTGCTCTCGTGCCCTCAAGATCGCGGCTCGCTCAACTGACCAACGCGAAATTGCGCCTTGAGCCTCTCCATAAAGGGCGCGTCGGGGGGCAATCTGATAGGCGACCTCGATCGCCCGCGTTAAATAGCCGCCATTTGCCAAGCTGCTCGCCTGATTGAGAATAGGACGATCTTCGACAATCTGAATCTGATAGACCCACTCTCCAATCAGATATTGGGCATCTCCATAAAGCGCCCGACCCGAACGCACCCTCGAAGCCACTTGAATCGCCTGCCCCAAGTTGCCAGCGTTTGCCACTGCTCTGGCTTCATCTAAAATCGGCTTGTCTTCGATCGTTTGAATCTGTACCGTCCAATCTACAATGCTCGATTGTGCTTCTTGAGACAGTGCCCGTCTGGGCTTCACCAAACTCGCTAACGCCACCGCAGACCGGAGCGGATTGAGCTTGCCTGTTTTCGCCAACTGTTGAGCCTGCCGCATCACAGGGCGGTCTTCCATCCACTGGGCTTCTTTGACCCACTGAGCGATCAGCGTTTGAGCATGAAGGCGACGCGGATGCTTGAGCGGAATCTGTTTGGCTTGCGCGATCGCCAATTTCAGCGCGGGCAACTGCTGCACGTTTGACAAAGTGCTGGCGACATTGAGCTGCACGACCCCTTGGGCTTGCAGGTCTAATCGGGGCAAGAGCGCTTTTGCCTGAGCATAGAAAGGACTCTGCGAATTAATTTGCTTTAATAGCTGAGTCGCCAGCCACAGCGGTGCGAGGCGCTCTAAAGCAGGCTGTCGATAGTCAGTGTCGGCATAGATCTCTTTTGCCCGAATCAAGCGAATTAAGTCTTGGTTGTCTGAGGTGAGTTTGACGCTAGCCGGAATTGAGCTAACCAGCGTGCTAGCCCCAACTAAATCCTGCTTGTCTAAACGCGCCACCGCTAGCCCAAAGACGGTATTGCGCCACTTCAATACTTCGGTTTTGGCTTGTGCCCAGACAAAAGTTTTACGATTGATGGGATCGGTGATGGCGATCGCGCGTCCCCACTGCTCAGGGGGAGTCGATTTGGCAAAACTTCGCGCGTCTCTCAGATATTTCCACGCGATTTTTTCGTCGTTGGTGCGCTGCCGAATCTCACCCAACCGATCTTGCCATGAGGGGTCGTTAACCAGACTCAGTGCGGCGATATGCTCAGAGGCTAAATCCCAGTTTTGTTTTTTGAGGGCGAGCAGAGTTTTGTCATAGAGAATTTGTCCTTTGTTAAATTCTTCTCGCCAGCGTTTAACGGCGGCTTGAGCTTCTTTATAAACTGCGCTCGATGCCGGAATTTGATTGGCTAGCGCAATGCCCCCTTTGAGGTCTTTTTGAGTGACTCGATCGCGCGCCAGAATTAACAGGGCATTTGACCAATCTTGCATTAGCACCTGCGCCTGACCATAGAGCGGGTGATCGGGTGTCCAGCCTTTGACCAGCTTGATCGCTTCTAAAATTTGCGCTGGGTTTCCTGACCCTGCACCTTGTTGGGCACAAAACAGCCGTTCAGATTCAACTGACCAGGTAGAAATCTGCTTACAGTCAACGGCGGGGGGAACTTTTGAGAGCCAGATAAAGGCTGCGATCGCAGTTCCGCCTGCGGCACCAAGAATTCCTAACCAGATTAGCTGCCACTTCCAAGCTTTCGCGATCGGGCTTAACGTTCGCAGAGTGCCTCGCGTGCCTGATGAGATCCGGCGGGCAGCACCTTTCTGAAGTTTGGCAAAACGATCTGCCGCAGTGCGCCTTTCGGGTTGGGTAGAGGGTTCAACGTCTTCGTGAATGATTTCTAGATCGGCTTCTAGTTGGTCATTTGGCGATGGGTTAGCAGGCAATGAAGGGTCTGCATCCTCAGATTTAGATTTTTGAAAGACCTGAAGCCAGGAGGGTGTCGAGGGTTTTCTAGCCATGAATTCAACGATCGCACAGGTCAGGTTTGGCTATTCTACAGTCGGTTTGGGCAGTTGATTGAGCCGATTTTGGCTGGCTCAACCCTAACTTGCCTGTGGCTGCTTTCAATATCCCCTCAGAAATAGCGGATTTTCGGTCGCAATGTCCAGAAAAAGTCTCTTAGCTGATCAGCGATTGAACGAGACAATCCAGCACTGAGGAATTTTCGCGGAGCGTTTGAGGCTATTGAATCACGAATATCTAAAAATTACGCCATTAAATCAGCCAGATTTCAGTTGACTGCATCAAAAAGCGGTTAGGAGATGAAACCTAAACTTCGGGGATCGCCATCTGTGTCGTGATCCCCAAATAGACTATGATCAGACCGTGAGCGCTGACGAATTAGAACTTAAGCGTTTTGATCGGCACGATAGCCGTAGAAATCAATATGATATTCAGTGATGCGTACACCTGTTTGGGCTTCTACCTGACGAATCAGATCTTCGGGCAGGTCGATGTGAATATCTAAAATTTGATTGGTGTCGATGCAGTTGACGTGGCTGTGAGCATCACTGACGTTGCCATAGAGACGACCGTCTGAGCGCTCAATACACTCGATAATGCCTTGCTCAGAGAGGGCTTCTAGGTTTTGATAAACCGAAGTGTGACCAATGTCTTTGCCCTGACGGTTGAGCCGATCGTAGATTTCGCGGGCAGATAGGTGTTCTTGATCGTGCCAAAGTAGCTCCAAGATAAAACGACGCTGACGGCTCAGGCGCATTCCTAAAATCTGACAGCGTTCGATCGCATCGTCTAGCGATCGAATGGGTTTTGAAATGGGTGCTTCGCTTTGCATACTAAAGTTAGAAGGGGTTGACCTATCGGTGACGTAATCTACGATGAGAAGTCCAGAATTAAAAACAAGGGATGTTTAATATCTTTAATTTCTGGTTCTGAACGATTACTTCTTTACGTCCTTTTGGTAGATTACAGTTCGATACCTACCTACTTTAGTTCTATCACACGCTAAAGCAAACTCGCTACAACTTTATCTTAGTCTCTACTTTTGATCCTTCAGAATCTCCTGCCACACGAGCTGCACCACTTTACGGGCATGGTCTTCTAAAGTGCGAGTCTCCGTGCCTTGTATAGGGCGTGAGCGATCGTTGCCTGTTGCCCAGTCATGGAAAGAGTTGCCTGAGTCTGAGAGTGCTGAACGAATCACCTGTTGAGTCCAGTGAAGGGTGTTGAGGCGATCGCGGGTGATGTTGTTAGAGTGGCGACGGTAATAGTAAAGAGTTTGGTCGGGATGCTGGACTTCTGTGACTTCGGACAGCTTGAGGCAGAGATTATAATCTTCTGATACCTCTAACGAATCATCAAGACCGCCCACCTGGTCGTAAACCGTGCGGCGGATGAGGCGAAAGTGGAAGGTCATGAAGTCAACGAGCAACTGTTCTTTTGAGTAGGGGGTGCGGCACAGTTTGCCTAGCCCACAGTCTCGTCCTTGCTCGTCAATCAGGTTGTAGTTGGTGTAGACCAGCCCAATGTGTGGCGACTGGACTAGAACCGCAACTGTAGCTTCAAGTGCGGTCGGAGCCAATAGGTCGTCGCTGTCAACCCAGCCTAGATACTGCCCAGACGTGGCAGCGATCGCGGCTCTAAGAGAAACGGACAAGCCTTGATTTTTGGGAAATGCGATGACGTGAACTCGTGGATCTATACGGGCGTAGTGTTGGGCAATTTCTACGGAATTGTCTGTGGAGCCATCATCCCAAATCAGCAGTTCAAAGTTTCGGTAGGTTTGGGCAAGAATGCTTTCGAGGGTTTGGGCGAGAAAGGGAGATCGGTTATAAACTGTCGTGACGAGCGAGATACGAGGGGGCATGGAGAGAGAAGCCTATGCAACTAGAGCTAGAGACTGTAGTTTCAGATTGCCCTCTAGAGGTCTCGATAGCGACAGAAGTGGGTTTCTCACCTCTAATAGGATAAATTGTGTTGTTCAGCTTACCTATATAGACTTGGGATGGAAGGAGTTAACCGAACGGAAACGACCAGTTCAAAAGTATGTAGTAAAGCAATCCCTCTAACAAAGTTAGAATAATCGTGCTCACGACAATTGCTCGCCAGCGCAAATGTGGTTCCACTTGAAAGGCAATAGCGATAGTTAGAAGAGATTTAGGCAAGCTAAAGAATGTACTGAGAGTTAAAGTACCTAATATAGCTTTCATCGCAGAAATGAATGAATCTGAGAAGAAGCGAAGTCTCAGGAATCAATACTCCGGACAAAATTTGAGCAGGTTTTAAGCCTCAAACCCTGATTCAACCGTGGACGGGATCTTATTATCAAAGTCAGAGGCAAAGCTAACT
>JAYVFW010000326.1:0-3786 GCA_043772715.1 Phormidesmis sp.
GTCCTGTGCAGGTTTGCTCGTACTGGTAAAAGTCAGGAATTGACTCGGACAACCACTCAACAGCAGCGTCAAACGGGGCAGCGTCGCAAGACTTGTCATCGGTCTTGGCGAGAAACTGAGCGGTGAGGGCGGCGAGTTGAGCGGCTGAGAGAAGCATTGTTGGCGGTGGAGTGAGGTGTTTGGTTGATGAGATAAATATAATAGCTTCCTGTTATCCTGTCAACGTATTATCAAAGTATTATAGTTTGCGGTTATTCGGTTATAGTATGAAGAGATGGTAAATTGGAGGGATGAAGTTGAGAAGCAGACTGCCAGAGCTAATGAAGGTAAAGGAGGTCGATCAAAAGACTGTTGCCGCCGCTACGGGGCTTAGTCCAACAACTGTTGGCAAGCTTTACCGCAGCCATTTTGATCGGATTGATAATCACACAGTCATTCAACTTTGCAAGTATTTTGGACTTAGCAAGCTGGATGATTTATTTGAGTTGATTTGGGAAGAGGGTGACGCATGATTAACCTCTCCACACTGCATCCTTCCCTATAAGATGGAAACCATCCTTCGCAAGGAGACTAAATATGAAGGGCGAACTCTACAAGGAGCAAAGCTAACGCCAATGACAGTCAGTGGAAAACTTGAACTCACTATTAAAATCAGCGAGATGCCAAACGCCACCATTGTTGAAAATGGCTGGAAGTCCTTTGACATAGACTGCGATGGTCAGATTGTTTCTGTCACACTCAAACCCAAAATGTTTAAGAAGCTAGAGGATGCTCAGGCAAATTTTCCGATGTGGGTCGCTGCCGTCGCTGGGAAGATGGGACAACCCACGGACAAAGGTTTTGTACTGGCAGAGCCAAGCATACAAGTTTTTGAGAAAAAGCCTAAAGAACCCGCAGTAGCAGGGTAGGAGAGGGAAACGAATGACCCAAGCGAAACAACGATTTAGAACGATTGATGAATATCTCGGCTATGACGACGGCACTGACACCCGTTACGAATTGGTTAATGGGGAGTTAGTCGAGATGCCCCCAGAGAATCCGCTCAATCGCAAGATTGCATCGTTTCTGTTTGCGGCGTTCATTCGGTTGGGCGTTTCAGAAGATCTGCTGGCAATCGGAACTCAAATCGCTGTCACTAGCAGCGAGAATATCTCTGCACGTCAGCCCGATCTCGTGGTGCATTCTTCAGAAAGCAACGCTGCATTGGAGGGAGTTAAAAGCGATCTGATTACTCAAGGGATGCCGAACCCTGCGCTTGTTATCGAAGTCGTCTCACTAGGCGATCCGGGCGATAAGAACTACGATCGCGACTACATTCACAAGCCGAAGGAGTACGCCACAAGGAACATTCCTGAGTTTTGGCAAATTGATCCGAGTCGATCAGTGGTGATCGTGCTGAATCTCAAGGATGGAGCTTATCAGGCGCGAGAGTTTCGAGGCAGTGATCGCGTTCTCTCTCCCACCTTTCCAAACTTGCAACTGACGGCCGAACAGATTTTGAGGGCAGGGCGATGAAGTCTGAACGTCCCTCAAAAGTCAAAACCCCTAGCAGTTTTTAGGCTGCTAGGGGTTCAATTACCCACCTGGATTTAAGCGTTACAAGTTTAGCGGCTCACGCGCTTAATGCCAGATATCGGAGATCGGCTCGACTAATCGAGTCGAATCTTGATTTCATGATTCCATTTCATAATGGCTCATCTTTGAAGAATTGTGCAATTGTACGATTCTTCAATCAACCAATTTCAGAAGAGGCAGATCGGCGGATCGCCTTACCCCGTATACCGATTACATCGCTAACGCACCGGGAAACAATTTCAGAAATTAGCGAATTAATCAATTTAATTTCTGAACCTGGGTGGCAATCGACAATTAAGCACGAATTTATCGAAGGCAGCGGGATCGACTCTGACCTATTCGGGGCAGCGATCAGCATCACCGAAGACACGGGGCACTGGGAACCTAACGAGCTTTTAGGGCAGAGTGTATCCAGGCAGTGGCAAACCCGCAAACCGCAAAGCTACGGGGCTTTAGCGGTTCTTAGCAACGAAGACAGCAGCTTGTGGCAAGCCAAACCTCAGAACCCCCGAATCGACAAAAAGGGCAAGCCTCAAAGGTACGAAACACCTGTAGGCAATGGCTCACGGGCTTTTCTGCCTGCGGTTACAGTGAGAATCTGGTCTGAAATCGCTTCAAAAAACAATCTAGAGGACAAATTGCCGTCATGGGTAAAAAGAGCCGTAGTCGCTGGAAATTTGAGCAAGAAAAGCTCAACAGATCTCCCCATGATTGGCGGGGAAATCCTATTGCCGGAGCGAGAACCCAGGCTGAAGCCGACTGGATTTATCAGTTTGGACACAAAATTGAATCCGAGCTTGTTGAAGCCTTGCAGCAGGGCTATCAACTCCACTCAACAGGATGGGCAGAAATGGTCTACCGAGACGATTTTGGAGGACTTCTGCCCCTTGCCTTGCAATCCTACGGGGCAAGAAATCCTAGAGACGAGATCGAATATCGAGGCTGGAATTTCAAGTGCCACGGATACGTTATTCGGATTAAGCCCGATCAAAAATGGCTCAACTCATGCGGGTTGCTACCAGGGTAAGAGCTTTTGGACGTGGGTAGAACGCCATCCTGAGATCCAAATCATCATCACTGAGGGCGGCAAGAAATCCTTGTCACTGTTAAGTCAGGGCTATGTGGCGATCGCGCTCTATGGCGTGGATGGCGGCGGCTCATTCAACGAGTGGATCGGGGGTGAGAAGCTTCGCAAACTGAAGCCTGAATTAATCGCAGACCTGCAACCCTTCGCTGTTTTGGGTCGTCCCATCACGTTGGCATTTGACCAAGACGAAAGCCCTAAAACTCGTAGCCAAGTCAATGCGGCACTAGACAGACTGGGCGGGTTGCTTAAAGCGGCTGGCTGCACAGTTTCCATTGCTCAGTGGGATGGGCAAAATGGTCGCTGCAAGGGTGTAGATGACCTGATTGTGAGTGCAGGCGTTGCAGCGTGGGAGACAGCCCTTTCTGAAGCGGTTTCATTCAGTCAATGGTCAATTGCACGTCGGCTAACCCATGAAGTTCGTCGCAAATCTGACCTGAACATTGGCGATCGCGAGTTCCGTGAGGTTGCTTCAGAACTGCCTCAATCGGGGATTGTTGCGCTCCATGGAGGCAAGGGATCAGGTAAGTCTAAAGCGATCGGGGAACTGGTCAAATGGATGAAGTGGCTATCGATTACCCACCTCAGCAGCTTAGGACGCGACCAGGCAGCGGGATGGGGCGGCGTGTTCGTCAACGATGGGGATCGGCACGGCTCGAAGCTGCTTAAAGATGGTGTGCCCGTCAACGGCGGCTCGGTCTGTGTGCCGTCCCTGCTCAAAGTCTCTGCTGTCGATGCCGATATCTTGGTTCTAGACGAGATTTCAGCCACTCTAGAATTTATTCTTGGCTCCAAACTTGCCAACAAAGACGGGATGCGTTCGCTCTTGCTGAGTGAGTTTTATCAGAGAGTTCGAGCAGCGCGATTGGTGCTGATTGCAGACGCAGACCTGTCCGAGGAAGCCTTGCAGTTCATCGAATCGATTCGAGGGGAACGCGCCTTTCTGGTGAAGTCTGAGAGAAGGGCACTGACCTATGAGGCAACGATCATCGACGGCTCCAAGAATGCTGCGATCGCACTTCTACAACAACGAATTGAGCCAGCCTCAGAGAAGATTATTTATATCAATGCCGATGCAAAAGCCTTTGCAGAGATGCTTGCAGAGCTTCTAGGACGTGATAAGACCC
>JAYVFW010000327.1:0-11262 GCA_043772715.1 Phormidesmis sp.
CGATTTTTGATAAAGCCCTAAAGGACGCAGCAGCACGCGCATCCGATCGGGGTAGGGAAACACCGAGAAAATCAATTGTCTGAGCAGTTTCTCAGGCAGAGGACGAGAGTGATTGCGCTCAATTTGGGGACGGGTTGCCGCAATCAGCTTGTCATATTGCACTTCAGATGGGCAGGTTGTCACACAGGCAAGACAGCCCAAACACGAATCAAAATGCTGCACGGTTGCCGGAGATAGCGGAATCTCGCCCTCATTTACCCCATCCATCAGATAAATCCGACCTCTGGGCGAGTCGGTTTCTTTGCCAATCACTCGATAGCTGGGGCACGTAGACAAACAAAACCCACAGTGAACGCACGAATCGATCAGGCTTGGATCAGGGGGATGGTTTGGATCAAATCCCAGAAATTGCTTTGCAGCCGACTCAGCAGAAGTGACCGGATTTTCTGACGTTTGCATAATTTAGATTCCACTGACAAAGCGACGAGGACTTAACAGAGAGTTTGGATCGAACTGAGTTTTAATCTTCTGCATCAGATCCAGTGCATTTCCAGCGTAGCCCCAAACCTCAATTTGTTGCTTAAAGGGAATGGGAGCTTGCAGCACCGAGAGATAGCCGCCTGCGTTTTGGCACAGCGATCGCAGCTCCTGAATCATAAAAGTCTTGGTCGTTTTTCCTTCCAGAACCAACTCGCCAACCCCGCTGCCTAGATGAATCACGGCTCCAAAATTTTTAGCTAATTGCTCGATCTGAGTAAGCACCGCGATCGCCTCTGACGGCTTAACTCCTATCTTGCAGACGATCGCATCGTTTGGGCTAACACCCATCATTCGTTCTCGCAGTCGTTTCCATAGAGTCGCTTCATCTGTTTCTGGATAAAGCTGCGACGATAACCCCAACGCTGTACCGACTTCGAGCGATCGGGTAGCCTGTTCTTTCACACTTTCAAAAATGGTTTGAAACTGGATCAACAACCCGATCTCTGTTCCCAACTTTAGATCAGCCATGACTTGGGTAGACAGCACCTCGATCGCGGTCGGCGTGAGCGCAGAATTTAAGAACGTTTGGGCGGCTTGAGCGATCGCTTCAGGTTGCCCACTCAGCACTACCGTCTGTGAAGCTTGAGGAATGGGATAGACCCGTAAAGTGACCTGCGTGATAATGCCGAGAGTGCCATACGCCCCGGTCAGCAATTTCATCAGATCATATCCCGCAACATTTTTCACCACGCGCCCGCCTGCTTTGACAAGTTGCCCATCGCTACGGACGAATGAAATCCCTAGAATCATGTCGCGCACACTTTGATAGCGGTGCCGCAACGCTCCAGTGTCCGCCGTTGAAATGATGCCGCCCAAGGTTGCCTGATCAGGATAGTGAGGATCGATCGCCAAAAACTGCCCCGATTGACCCAGCAATGTTTGAACATCGGAGAACTTTTTCCCCGCTTCAGCCGTAATGGTTAAGTCACCGATCGCATGATCTACCAATCGATCCAGCCGCTCAATGCTAATCACTAGATTCACCC
Organism: Phormidesmis sp.; assembly: GCA_043772715.1. Lineage (GTDB taxonomy): Bacteria > Cyanobacteriota > Cyanobacteriia > Leptolyngbyales > Leptolyngbyaceae > Phormidesmis_A. The sequence continues at coordinate 1,527 of JAYVFW010000327.1, forward strand.
CGTCAACCAGTCCGCCCCAGTGCAGCTTGCTTTTTCTGCCACAGGGCAACACTCGCCACTGATTTTGATCGGCACACTTCATCACTGCCGCCAATTCTTCTGGCGTGTTGGGGTAAACCAGGTAGGTGATTGACTGACTTGATGCGGTGGCTTGCAAAATCGGAGATCGCTCAGTCTCCGTCAGGGTCTCCCATGCAAAAACCCCTGCAACTCCAACAATGTTTTCTAAAACTTGGGCAACGGCTTTCATCAAGGTGTGACGCAGTTCACTGCAAAGGGTGAGAGAACAGACTAACTATACTTAAGTGCTACTGAGAAAAGCTAATCAGGCTTGAAGAGTTTTACAGTTGCAGATGCGATCGCATAGGGAATAATACCCTTGCAGTCGATTGGAAGTCTGTGAAAACACGATTCCTCAAATCTGCTGCTCGATCGCTCCTAAGCTCTCGATTATAGAATGCCATTGCGCCTCCCTGTTGCGGTTGTCTAAAAGTTATCAGCGATGCAACTTACCGAATCACGCGCCTCATTGATTAAGCTTCAACAGACGATCGACCAGTGGACAATTCACGATCCTGAGTTGGCGGCACAGCTACGATCGTGCCTGTCAGACGTGGAAACGACGATCGCCCAGCTTCAACAGCAGTTAACCTGGGAGCGAGAACAGCATCAACGGGAAGCCGAAGCAGCCCTTCGCGACGCTAAAGAAGAATTAGAACTTCGAGTTGAAGAACGCACCGCAGAACTTCGTTACACCAACCAACAACTTCAACTAGAAATCGCCCAGCGACAACAGATTGAGCAAAGTCTGCAAGAGCGCCAGCGCGTCGAAGAGCGCCTTCGTCTGTTTGAGTCAGTTGTCGTTAACGGACATGATGCCGTCATCATCACCACTGGTGACCCTGAAAATCCCGAAATTACCTACACCAATTCTGCGTTCACAGAGTCAACAGGTTATGCGCTAGAAGAAGTTCTTGGCAAGACTCCTCGCATTCTGCAAGGAGCCAAAAGCGATCGCGCTCAACTCGATAAAGTTCGGCAAGCGCTGCTTCACAACCAACCGATTCAGATAGAACTCGTCAACTACCGCAAAGACGGCTCTGAGTTTTGGGTCGATCTCAATCTCGTGCCCATTTTAGATAATCAGGGAAGTCTCACTCACTACGTTGCTTTGCAGCGAGACATCACCGATCGCAAGTGGTCAGAAAAGGCGCTGATTGCTATTCAAGAGCGTCTGAAATATCTGCTTTTGTCTAATCCCTCAGTCATCTACACCTGTCACCCAAATCGTAACCGCTCCTGCACATTTGTTAGCGAAAATATTACTCAGCAATTAGGCTATGAAGTCTGGCAATACTTAAAGGAATCTCGTTTTTGGCTCGATCGCGTTCATCCTGATGATTTGCCAAACGTGCTAGATCACGTCTCTCAACTTTTCGAGATAGAACAACTCACTTGTGAATATCGATTTCTGCATCAAGACGGTTCCTATCGCTGGCTGCGAGATGGCATGAAACTGCTGCGCGATCGACAAGGGCAACCTGTTGAGATCATTGGTTCAATCATTGATATCACCGATCGTAAGTGGGCAGAAGACCAGGTTCGCGCTTCTCTCGAAGAGAAAGAGGTGTTGCTTAAAGAAATTCATCATCGCGTTAAAAATAATCTTCAGGTGATCTCTAGTTTGCTGAAGCTGCAAGCTGGGTACATTAAAGACGATCGCATCTTAGAAGTGTTTAAAGAAAGTCAAAATCGCGTCCGAGCAATGGCACTCATTCACGAAAAACTCTACCAGTCAGACGATTTAGCCAAGACTAATTTTGCAGAATATATTCGCAGTTTAGTCACCGATTTATTCCGCTCCTATTCAATCAGTTCACGGTTAATTAAGCTGAATGTCAATGTGGAGGATGTGCGTCTCAGCATTGATACAGCCATTCCCTGTGGGCTAATTATTAACGAACTCATTTCAAACTCATTGAAATATGCCTTCTCATCAGGTCAAGCAGGCGAAGTTAGCATTCATCTCTTCCCTGAATCTGAAGATTATTACACTTTAATCGTTCAAGATAACGGTTCAGGGTTTCCAACCGATCTAGACTTCCGCAACACAAAGTCTTTGGGTTTACAGCTAGTGTGCAGCCTCACCAAACAGCTACACGGCACCATTGATTTAAAGTGCCAGCCCGGAGCAGTTTTTAAGATTAGTTTTACCGAGCAAAAACAAAAGGTTTAGTCGATGTTAGCTGCTAAAATTCTGGTCGTTGAAGACGAAAGCATTATTGCTTTAGATATTCAAAATAGTCTAGTTAATGCTGGATATCATGTTGTTGCGATCGCCACTTGCGCCGACGAAGCCCTCGATCTAACGGCTCAGTTCAGCCCTGATCTGGTGCTGATGGATATTCGTCTGCGCGGCGAAATAGATGGCGTAGAAACCGCAGAAAAAATTCGTAGAGAGTTCAATCTCCCGGTAGTCTACTTGACGGCTCATGCGGATCAAAAGACTCTACAACGAGCCAAGATTACTGAGCCTTTTGGTTATATTTTGAAGCCGTTTGAAGATCGGGAGTTAATCACCACGATCGAGATTGCGCTCTCTCGTCATCATGCAGAAGTTGCGATTCAATTAGCGCTTGTAAAAGAGAAAGAACTCAATCAAATTAAATCGCGATTTGTTTCGGTAGTTTCTCATGAGTTCCGCAATCCTCTTAACGCGATTCTTTTCTCAACTGAGCTTTTAGAACGCTACGATTCAGAGATTTCACAAGAGAAAAAGCAAGAATATTTGCAGCGTATCCAGCGATCGGTGGGACGAATGGATCAGTTGTTAACTGATGTTTTGACGATCGCAGAAACCGAGTCAGGCGATTTGCCCTTTAACCCTCAACCGCTCGATCTGCTGCAATTTTGTCAAGATCTGATTGAAGAATTGCAAGTTAGTCGATCGCCGCATTGTCCGATTCATCTCACTCACAAAAATGCAGATTTTTCAGCTTCAGATCATCTATCTTGTTTAGATGAGAATCTGTTACGACATATTCTGATTAACTTGTTGTCGAATGCAATTAAGTATTCTCCACAAGGTAAAAGTATAGAATTTAACTTAACTTATAACCAGGAAGCCGTTGTCTTCCAGATTCAAGATTACGGCATTGGGATTCCGATCGCCGATCAACCCCGATTGTTTGATTCCTTTTATCGCGCCAGCAATGTCAAAACTATTTCTGGAACGGGGTTAGGATTGTCGATCGTTAAACAATGCCTTGACTTGCATGGCGGCACGATCGCAGTGATCAGCGAAGTCGAAAAGGGAACCATTTTTACAGTTACGCTACCGTTACAGCATTGCTAATGAAGAAAATTTTAGTCATTGAAGACGAACAAACGGTTCGAGAATCGATTTTAGATTTGCTAGAAGCAGAAGGCTTTAGCGGTTTGGGTGGCGAAAATGGCAACGTTGGGCTGCAACTTGCCCGCGACAACCATCCCGATTTGATTCTCTGCGACGTGCAGATGCCTGATTTAGATGGATACTCTGTTCTGACTAATCTTCGCCAAGCCACTGACACCGCAGACATTCCCTTCATCTTTCTGACTGCTAGAGGCACAAAAGCAGACGTTCGCTATGGCATGGAGCTAGGAGCCGATGACTATCTCACCAAACCCTGCACCGCGACAGAACTGCTGGGTGCTATCTCAGGTCGCCTTGCCAAGCAAGCTGCATTTCTAGACCATTACAACAAACAAACCGAAAGAACTCAAACAGAAGACATCGCTAGCTCCGCTTCACGAAGTGTTCGCGCTTCGCGTCCCGAATTTTCTCAGCAGCCAGATCTGGAAGCGACCCATTCCTCTAGCACCCGTGATGGGTTATTAAATCACTTCTATCAAGAGCTACGCAATCCTTTATCTAACCTCAACATGACGCTGCATCTGTTGAAAAATGCGGCGATCGCTCCCAGCTTTGACACCAGTGTCGCCACAATTCAACAAGAGTATGGGCGAGAACTGGCAATTCTTCAGCAAGTCTATAAACTGCAAGATTTTCTGATGCCGGAGAGTGCAGCCCTGCTTCAAAACCGTCATCTAATTGAGTTATTTCAAAGCAATTTAGATCAGCCAGATTCAAACAATTAAGGATTACAAATTAAATGTAGGGGCATGGCACTGCCGTGCCCATTGACTCTACAAGTAATCAATATGCTTTGATCCACAATCCTAAACACAAATTTCTAGAGGCAAAAGAGTTCTGAATTTTTGTGACTCAAAACTTATAATTCTTCAGAAACTACTCAACCTCACCCGGCTCAAGAATTCGCTGGAAAAGATAGCCCGTTCCTCTAGCGGTTAAAATCAGCTCTGGGTTGCTAGGGTCGTCTTCTAGCTTGGCACGAAGGCGAGAGATATGGACATCGACCACACGAGTGTCAACGTGACGTTCAGGCGTGTAGCCCCACACTTCTTGCAGAATCTCCGATCGAGAAAATGGCTCTCCAGAGCGGCTGACCAACAGCTCTAAAAGGCTAAATTCCATTCCAGTCAGCCGAATCCGCTCGTCGCCTTTATAAACTTGGCGCTTGTTGGTGTCAATCCGAATCGTGTTGATGTGAATCACACCAGAACTGGGAATTCCGGGTGCGCCTGTTTTCTCAACTCGCCGTAAGACTGAGCGAATTCGGGCTTCTAGCTCTTTGGGCGAGAAGGGTTTGACGACATAATCATCTGCGCCTAGCTCTAAGCCTGTAATGCGATCGGCCACATCTCCAAGCGCTGTTAGCATAATGATCGGCACGTCTGACTCTTTCCGCAATTCTTGACAGACTCCATAGCCGTCGAGTTTTGGCATCATCACATCGAGAACGACCAGATCAGGTTCAGAGTTACGAAATGTCTCAAGGGCTTCTTCCCCATCAGCAGCCGTGACGACATCATAACCAATCATTGAAAGACGGGTTTCAAGGATGCGGCGAATGCTTGCCTCGTCATCGACCACTAATATTTTTTCTTTGTGATTTTCCAACTTCTTCAACGCTCCCTAGGTCAAATCTCTGATCGTTAATTTTTTGTACTTTATCATTAAGATAGTAACTCACTTCATAACTTTCAGTTCGTCAAAGCCTCACCATCACTGAACTTCCGACCTTCTTAACGATTGTCTGCTTTGTGAAGGAATATCACGATAATTTTTGTAATGCCAAAACTACGATCGCACTTTGTTTGTAACCAATGTGGAGCAGAATCCCTCCAATATCTCGGTCGTTGCTCGTCGTGTGCTGCCTGGAATTCGCTCGAAGAACAGGTGGTACGATCGACAACTTCTTCGGCTGGAATTGGTCAGGTAACTCAGATCAGAACCAACGGCAAAAGCCGTACCTCAGCCCGAAACACTACGGCTCAGGCAGTTTCGTCGCTGACCCTAACTCAAATTACCGATCATCCTCAGTCTCGCTTGTCGTCTGGATACACCGAACTCGATCGCGTCCTTGGGGGCGGAATCGTGCCAGGTTCGCTGGTTTTAATTGGTGGCGACCCCGGCATCGGCAAATCGACGCTGCTGCTGCAAACGGCAAATCGGCTGGCAACCCGCTATCGAACGCTCTACGTTTGCGCTGAGGAATCGGGGCAACAGGTGAAACTAAGGGCGCAACGGTTGGGCATTGGTCAGCAGGTAGAAACCGATCAGAGCGAGGAATCTGAGAAATTATTAGATTCTGCGACTCCTAAAAACGCGATCGCCACTGATGCCGACCTTTACCTGCTGCCAGAAACCGATTTAGATACGATTCTCGTCGAACTGGAGTCACTAAAACCTGCTGTGGCAGTGATTGACAGTATTCAGGCGCTTTATTACAGTTCTTTGAGTTCGGCTCCGGGTTCTGTGTCTCAGGTGAGGGAGTGTACATCGGTGCTGATGCAGGTTGCTAAACGGCAGAATATCACGCTGTTTATTGTCGGACACGTCACCAAAGAAGGAGCGATCGCCGGACCCAAAGTTCTCGAACACCTCGTAGATACCGTGCTGTATTTTGAGGGCGATCGCTTCGCAAGTCACCGCCTGTTGCGCTCTGTTAAGAATCGTTTCGGCGCGACTCATGAAATCGGCGTGTTTGAAATGGTCGATCAGGGATTGCAAGAAGTTCCTAACCCGTCGGAGCTATTTTTGGGAAACCGGGAAGAAGCCACGCCAGGGACGGCGACGATCGTCGCGTGTGAAGGAACTCGCCCGATCGTCGTTGAACTGCAAGCGCTGGTCAGTGCAACAAGCTATAGCTCTCCGCGCCGATCGACGACAGGGATCGAATATAATCGGCTGCTGCAAATTCTGGCGGTGCTAGAGAAACGAGTCGGCATTCCGCTCTCTAAACTCGATGCTTACGTCGCGTCTTCGGGCGGTTTGAGCGTGGGGGAACCTGCGGCAGATTTGGGCATCGCGGTGGCAGTGGCAGCGAGTTTCCGCGATCGCTCGATCGATCCGCAAACCGTTGTGATCGGTGAAGTCGGCTTAGGCGGACAAGTCCGATCGGTGTCTCAGATGGAACTGCGGCTCAAAGAAGCGGCAAAACTGGGATTCAAGCGAGCGATCGTGCCCAAGGGTTCCTATTCTAATGTGCCAGGAATGGAGGTGATTCCGGTGTCGCGGGTCGTGGATGCGATGGCGATCGCCCTTGCCGGAAGTAAGTCACGTCAACAAACTGAGAGCGCTGAGGCAGAGGAGTAATTGAAAGGGGCGATCGTTTTTTGGGAGCGATTCTTTTGAACTTCGGGAACGATCGCCCCATCAAGGATTATGAAGCAGGAATCTATGTAAGGACATGGCACTGCCGTGCCCATTGTCTTTGCAAGTAACCAATATATTTGATCCACGATCTTAAGCGGCTTCATTAGCCGAATCTTGCTCCGAAAGTTCTCTTGCTTCTTCCTCTTCCATCTCAGCAAGTTTAGCCGTCAGTTCTGCAAGTCTCCGCGCTGCATTTGCCCGACACACCGAATTTTTTTCCTTCCACAGCCACTCACTCTCAAAGTAGACCGCATAACGATAAGCCTTGATCGAATCTGGCGACAGAACGTAATTTTCCGAGTCGGTGCTGCTATTCATGAGAAAAACCTCAGTTTCAACTTCTAGCCAAGTACTCAGATGAAGCAATATAAGCGCTTTGGGTAAGGTTTCTCTCACTATAAAGAAACAGACTTGACCCTAGAAGACCCTTCGTAGAGCGAATTCGGGTACGGTAAACAGCTATCATTTGAATCAGTTGAACCTTTGCTGCTGAAGCCAAACATTGGATACGTGGATCTAAAACAAGTCTTTAAAACCCCTAATCCGATTATTGGTGTCGTGCATCTATTGCCTCTGCCGACCTCCCCACGCTGGGGTGGGAGCCTCAAGGCAGTCATCGATCGCGCCGAACAAGAAGCAACCGCTCTAGCAGCAGGTGGCGTAGATGGCATCATCGTCGAAAATTTCTTTGATGCTCCGTTTCCTAAAGATCACGTCGATCCGGCTGTGGTCAGCGCGATGACAGTCGTCATCCAGCGATTGATGAATATGGTGACGCTGCCGATCGGGATCAATGTGCTGCGAAATGATGCTCAAAGTGCCTTCGCGATCGCGGCTTGCGTCCAAGCTCAATTCATTCGGGTCAATGTCTGGACGGGTATCATGGCAACCGATCAAGGCATGATCGAGGGTCGCGCCCATGAGCTGCTGCGCTATCGTCGCGAGTTAGGATGCGATGTCAAAGTCTTTGCCGATGTGTTAGTAAAACACGCTCGACCGTTAGGGTCGCCCAACTTGACCACGGCTGTGCAGGACACGATCGAGCGGGGTTTAGCCGATGCCGTGATTCTCTCTGGCTGGGCGACAGGCTATCCTCCAAGTCTAGAAGATTTAGAACTCGCTAGTGCCGCCGCTCAAGAAACGCCTGTTTTTATTGGCAGTGGTGCTGATTGGGAGAATATTCCTAAATTGATGACGGCAGCAGATGGCGTGATCGTGTCGAGTTCGCTCAAGCGGCAGGGAAAACGATCGCAAGCGATCGACCCAATTCGAGTCAGCCGTTTTGTAGAAGCCACTCGTCGCAGTATGTCTCCAGAAAATCAGATCAAATCCGCTTCTTCGATCGGCTTACATTCCTAAAGATTTAGGAAGACGGCAAACCTTTGTGCTGCACTTTGAAGGGTCACGTACGGATAGTATTAACAATGAGAAGGAGTCGCCAATTGATCCTTCACCCTTTAGACGAGTTGTTTAGGACTTTTGATCATGAGCGTAGAAACTGACCCCGCAAAAATGATGAAGCAGCAGGTGGGGGTTGCCGCCGCCGCTAGAGTGCAGTCTGGCTCTATTGTAGGGCTAGGCACTGGGTCAACCACTGCCTACGCAATTCAGGCGTTGGGCGATCGCCTTAAATCAGGCGACCTTAAAGACATTAAAGGCGTTCCAACCTCGTTTCAAGCGATCGTGTTGGCGCGACAATATGGCATTCCGCTCGTAACCTTAGACGAAATCGATCATATTGATGTCGCGATCGATGGAGCCGATGAGGTCGATCCGCACAAGAATTTGATTAAAGGGGGCGGGGCTGCCCATACGCAAGAAAAAATTGTGGATTCTCTCGCCAATCAGTTTATTGTCGTCGTCGATAGCGGCAAATTGGTCGATCAGTTGGGTTCAACGTTTTTGCTTCCGGTCGAAGTGATTCCGATGGCGGTGACCCCGGTGATGCGAGCGATCGCCAAACTAGGCGGCAAACCCGAACTGCGAATGGGCATCAAAAAAGCAGGTCCAGTCGTCACAGATCAAGGCAATCTGGTGATCGATGTCAAGTTCGATCGCATTGACAATCCTGCTGACCTTGAGAAGACGCTCAACAACATTCCTGGCGTATTGGAGAACGGCTTGTTTGTGGGCGTAACTGACATCGTTCTCGTTGGAGAAATCAAAGACGGACAGCCTTCAGTCCGAGAGTTTTAAATCGGGTTTGAATCTCTGATTGGCTGGTATTTCTCGTCAGTCAATCAATCTCCTCAATCCATTGGTTTGACAATAGATTGACGATCTTTTAATCTGAACAAGTAAGTTAAAAACTCTAGTCAAGACTGTTATCTAAGGTGTGAGATGAAGCTGAAGTTTGTAAACCGTTTCTCAATGTTGGCGATCGGATCGACCGTGGCATTTCTTGGCATCGCCAGTTTAGTACCTGCGATTGCAACTGCACCTGCCCCTCCCCAACTTGTTCCAGCCGTGTTGGGCGGTAAACCCATCTATATTTTGTACATGACTCGGAGTGGCGATCGAGCGTTAGTTCGATGCTATCCAGGACAGCAACCCAAGCTCCAAGTGCAGACAAGAACTGACGGAGTGAAAGAAGGACTCTTGACCTGCGGAAGCTAAGAGGGGTTGACAAAGAGTCGTTATCTCATTCACCCACCTTGAAATGAATTTCGGGGTGGGGCAAAATCGGAGCGAGAAGACACCCGCTCAAGGGGTTGTGAGTAGTTTGTAAGTGCCGCTATCAATCAAAATAAAAATTCCCAACCCGATGAGAACAAACGGAACGATCGCCGAGCCATAACGGGTTAACCCACGAGCCACGATCGGGTGACGAGCCAGTTGATATGACACATAACACCACACTCCCACCATCCCAAAGAAAACGCTGAGAATAACCCCTAAACTCGCTGCATTGCTAGTGGCAAACAACGGCACATAAATTCCGATGTTGTCACCACC
>JAYVFW010000328.1:0-11252 GCA_043772715.1 Phormidesmis sp.
ATCTCGAACTCAGGTGTGAAACGTGACAGCGGCGAAGATAGTTGGAGGGTAGCCTCCCGCAAAAATAGCTCATCGCCAGGATAAATATTCAAGAGTAAAACAAAGTTCATCCCAGTTAGAGGGTGAACTTTGTTTTATTCAAATGCTGAAGTTTGAGAATCTGAACCCCCGCTTTCCACCAAGCGGTTAACTGAGGTCATTCGAGCTTTCATTTCTTTAGAGGCTATGCAATATCCTCCATCAGCACCATCAACAAAATGCACTTGTCGTCCATTGCGATCGAACACTAGACACGTCAGCAACGCTCGATCACTAACGTGTAATCCATAGACAAGTTTGCCTGATCGATACTTCTGCTCTAAGTAATCTGTGAGTTTCTCTCGTTGCTGGGCATCTCCAGCAATTACCATTCGCAGTATGTCATCAAATTTGCGATAGTCCGTTGCAGCCGCTACAACGTCTTGATATTTACCCCAATCCGTTCCGCCGACGTTGAGCTTAAGTTTCATAAATAACTGACCGAGCAGATTCTCAAACTGAATTTTGATCAGATACTTGAGTTTGCTCAACCAATGGTTGGTCGGGGCACAAATCTTAGTTTCTTTAAGAAGCTTGATGGGACTGAAAGACAAAGAGAGATGATCGTGCGCGATGGGGTTGTGGCGATCGCCCGCTCCATAAATCAGTTGTATTTGTTCGATTACGTTTCGATACTCTTCGTTTCGCGTTGCCAGCACTAATAAACTGACCGTTTCTCCATAGCGACTTGGAATGTCTTGCCAACGACACTCTAAGCCAGAAAAGTTTGCTGGGGAACTTGATGAAAGCGAGTTCAACCTATATAGATGGGCAGTTGCCGAATCTTTGACCAAATCAGTAGCGTAGGTCAATCCGCCTCCCATAAGGACTGCCTGACGATAGTTTTCAGAAATTTCTAGCTTAGCAATGTTAACTGGACAGCCAGCACTAACTGCTACCCACACTGGAACAATGCCAACTCGTAAGCTGAGAGCAAACTCTTCTTTTGCAAGCGTTTGAATGGCTCGAAGCGCACGTGTAGTCTCATCAAGCAAGGTTGGCGGAATCAATAGCGAAGCTCCATCGCCTCCAAACACAAATGGAATATCAACCTCGTCTGCGATATTGAGAACCGATACGATCGAGCAAGCCCCTAACAAGTTAACATCTTTATAAAGACCCTGCTCGATCGCACGAGTCGAGCCTATAATATCGGTAATCACAATCAGCCAATCATCAGGAACAGCCACAAAGCTATGATGGTCAGTGATTTGCACAAACTCAGTCAGAACAGGCAAATCGGAATAGAAATGTCGAGTAGGCACGATGTTAGCTCAATACAAATCTTGTGCGTCTTTATACTAGTACGAAATTCTCTCTGACCTGGATTTAGCCATGTAAATTCTATGGATCTTCTGCAAATTCTTCAAGATGACTATCAGCGCTTTCCAGATGATCAAACCTATAGTCTTTACGCTGAAGATGTTTACTTTAAAGACCCATTGAATGAGTTTCGGGGGCGAAATCGCTATCAGAAAATGATTGGCTTTATCGAAACCTGGTTTCTCAGCGTCAAAATGGATCTCCACACAATTCAGCGCAGTGGCAGCTTGATCAGGACAGACTGGACTTTGAGTTGGAACACGCCTTTACCGTGGAAGCCCTACATTTCGATTAGCGGCTGGAGTGAGCTAACCGTCAATGAGGATGATCTAATCATGTCACACATCGATTATTGGCACTGTTCACGGTTAGACATGTTAAAACAACATTTCCGCTAAAGGTATGAGATCCACAAACCCTGGTTCCTGTGGGAGAATGAAGTTAAGTAAAAGAATGTAAACAATTCTCAGGCAAGGACTTCGATCGACCATGCGTGTAATTTTGATGACAGGGAAAGGCGGCGTTGGCAAAACCTCTGTAGCTGCTGCAACTGGGCTTCGTTGTGCAGAGCTTGGTTATCGAACCCTTGTCTTAAGCACCGATCCGGCGCACTCGCTAGCAGATAGTTTTGATCTAGAGCTAGGTCATGAGCCAAAGTTAGTTTGTCCTAATCTGTGGGGGGCTGAGTTAGACGCTTTGATGGAGCTAGAAGGCAACTGGGGTGCAGTCAAGCGCTACATCACTCAGGTCTTGCAAGCGCGGGGGCTAGACGGCATACAAGCTGAAGAGTTAGCCATTCTCCCTGGTATGGATGAGATTTTTGGATTGGTGCGGATGAAACGTCATTATGATGAAGGCACCTTTGATGTGCTGATCATCGACTCTGCGCCGACTGGAACCGCACTGCGGCTGTTAAGCTTGCCGGAAGTTGGTGGCTGGTATATGCGAAAGTTTTACAAGCCATTTCAAGGAATCTCGGTGGCATTGCGTCCTTTAGTGGAGCCGATTTTTAGACCGATCGCTGGCTTTTCTCTACCTACCAAAGAGGTGATGGATGCACCCTTCGAGTTTTATGAGCAAATCGAGGCGTTGCAAAAAGTCTTAATTGACAATACCCAAACTTCAGTGCGGTTAGTCACTAATCCCGAAAAAATGGTGATTAAAGAGTCGTTGCGCGCCCATGCCTATCTGAGTTTATACAATGTTTCAACAGACTTGATTATCGCAAATCGCATTATTCCTGAGTCGGTGACTGATCCATTCTTTAAGCGTTGGAAAGAAAATCAGTCGCAATATCGTCAAGAAATTCACGCTAACTTTGCGCCTTTGCCTGTGAAGGAAGTGCCGCTCTATTCGGAAGAAATGTGTGGGTTAGAGGCGCTCGATCGCTTAAAAGAAACTCTCTACCCCGATAACGAAGATCCAGCGCAGGTTTACTACAAAGAGACGACGCTGCGAGTTGTGCAAGATCAGGGTCAATATAGCTTAGAGATTTATCTACCTGGAATCGAAAAGAGCCAAATCGAGCTTAGCAAAACGGGCGACGAGTTAAACGTTCGGATCGGAAATCATCGTCGTAATCTAGTGTTGCCTCAAGCATTAGCGGCATTAAATCCTGCTGGAGCAAAGATGGAAGACGATTATCTCAAAATTCGGTTTGCTGATCCAGTGCGGGTCTAAATATGGTTGGTCTTTGATGTCTTGTTTTCACTTTTGCAAGCGATTAAATAACTTGGATCTTTAGGATTTGAGAAAGCGCTCTGCGATCCTATTCTTGAAGTCTTAGGATAGGTTTTACAGGAGAACAAGACCATGCCCAAGTGGAAAATCACAACCGAATTTACGTTTAACGCTGCTCACTCGATTCGTGACTATAACGGTCCCTGTGGACGGCTGCACGGGCACACTTATACGGTTCGGTTGGAAGCGACGAGCGATCGCCTTTATGCTTCAGAATATTGTCCACACCCGGCAATGGTGGCAGACTTTAGAACGCTTAAATGGGCAAAACGAGACGTTCTTAAAGGCGGACTTGACCACTGCAATCTCAATGAAGTGTTGCCAGAAGGCTATGAGTCAACCTCAGAAATGATTGCTCAATATATTTACGAGAAAACCAAAAAGACTCTGCCGGAGGGCATCAAACTCAAAGTTGCGGTGTCAGAATCGCCGAACTCATGGGCGGAGTATGAGGATGATTAACTTTGAATTGACCGATCGCGCCGCCCCAAATCAGACTACGTTGCCGATCGTCGAAACGTTTCACTCGGTTCAAGGCGAGGGCGCTTGGGCGGGCACAAATGCGTTCTTCATTCGATTGGGGGGCTGTGATGTGGGCTGCTGGTTTTGTGACACCAAAGAGTCTTGGAATCCGCGACGACACCCACAGCGAAAAATAGTGGACTTGGTAACAGAGGCGATCGTGGCAAGTCCGGCGATCGTCGTGATCACAGGCGGCGAACCTTTGATGCACGATTTAACGGAGTTGAGTCACTCGCTTCACGATGCAGGTCTGCGAGTGCATTTAGAAACGTCTGGCGCACATCCATTTAGCGGTCAATTTGATTGGGTGACGCTTTCTCCTAAAGTCTCTAAGCCACCCCGTGAGAATGTATATGCTCACGTTAATGAACTCAAAATTGTGGTCGCAAATTCTCAAAATTTGAGCTGGGCAAACCAGCAATCCGCGAAGGTTTCAGCATCGGTGATTCGCTATTTGCAAGCTGAGTGGAGCACAGGAGAAAGTCGGGAGCTGATTTTTGACTATGTGCTGCGACATCCACAATGGCGAATCAGTGTGCAAACTCACAAAATGTTAGGAGTCCGATAGAGAGGCGATTTTCTCTCTGACCCACTTCCGAAATGCTTTGAGCGCAGCGCTTCTTCCGGCTGATTTACTTTGTCGCACAGAGCGAGAAACCGCTTCTATGATCGAAAAGTTTGGAAACGTTGGGCTAGTTTCAGATTGAACATATTGATTGTCTTGAAGAATATCAATTCTCAAGCTTCCAGCTTCATACCGCCAGAGTTCCGGCACACCCAACGCTTGATAAGCATCTAATTGAGTTTTAGACGTGACATCGATTTCAATCGCTAAATCGGGTGGTGGGTCGATCGACAAATCGATTCTTGACTTTCCTCGCATCCGTTCAGGGTGTTGGATGTAAAAGCAGTTATCTGGCTCGATCCCCTGCTGCATCTCTTGTCGCTTAAAGGTGGTTGAGCCGAAACATTCGCAATCCATATCCAACTCTTCGAGCAAGATTTTTACCAAATCTCCGATCATCTCTTTGCTGACTTCATGCTCTGGCAATGGAGCCATAATTTCTAACGTTCCTTTGCTGTAAGCCAATCGCGTGTTGCGGCGATCGCCGAGCTCTTCCAAAATCGCCTCAAACTCTTGCCAATCGACATCTTCTAATACCACTCGCTGCCCTGCCAAAACTCGAATTTGTCTCAGTTGAAGTGTGACCATGTTGGCTCCTCGGTGAGTGGCGATCGGGATAGGAAACACAGAACATGAGACTAGTTTGACATCCTTAACCCGCATCCTTCGGTCAAAGATTACGTTTTGTCAAGACTAATGAGAAAATAGTCTTCCTTTACGACCCCGAAACTCGGTACACTACAAGATGAATTCTGAGATATCGCAATAAATATGAGCGTAGTTAGCCAAGTCATCCTTCAAGCCGACGACGAACTCCGTTATCCCACGAGCGGCGAGTTGAAAGGCATAAAAGATTTTTTTCAAACCGGGGTGCAACGCACTCGCATCATCGAAACGCTCTCATCTAATGAGAAGAAGATCGTCGAGCAAGCTAGCAAAAACCTTTGGAAAAAGCGCCCCGACTTTATCGCCCCCGGCGGCAACGCCTACGGCAACCGTGAACGTGCCCTCTGTCTCCGTGACTATGGCTGGTATCTCCGCCTAGTTACCTATGGCGTGTTGGCGGGAGATAAAGACCCGATCGAGAAAATTGGTTTAATCGGCGCACGGGAAATGTATAACGCCTTGGGCGTTCCTGTTCCTGGCATGGCAGAAGCGATGCGCTGCCTTAAAGATGCCTCTCTAGCGCTGTTAAGCACCGAAGACGGGGCAGAAGCCGCTCCTTACTTTGACTATCTTGTTCAGGGTATGTCTTAGAGCTAGGTTGCGAAAAACTGAATATTGTTGACTTCCCTGCGATTGATAAAAGTTTCTGGCTCTCTAATGTCAAAACTCTTGTGATCGTGGGGAAACTTTTTATGATAATTAAGTGATTTTTAAGCGGCAATGACTCAACTCGATCGAATTTTGAACTTTTGGTTTGGCGATCTGCAAAATGTCGTCCAGTTAAAGCCTCGCAAGATTTGGTTTACCAAAGATGCGGCGTTTGACGAACAGGTGCGGCAGTTTCAATCTGACTATGAGCAAGCCGCCACAGGTCAACTCGATCGATGGCTCGATTCGCCCCAAAGTTGTTTAGGACTTGCCCTTCTGCTCGACCAGTTTCCACGCAATTTGTTTCGGGGGCAACCCCGATCGTTTGCCACTGATGCCAAAGCGCGCTCAGTGGCACAACATGCCATTGCTCAGGCGTTCGATCGGCAATTGCCGCCAGTTCAGCGTCAGTTTCTCTACTTTCCCCTAGAACACAGCGAAAACCTGGAGCATCAACATCAGTCTGTGACGTTATTTCACCAGTTCAGCGATCACTCCGATTTGAGTGACACTTACGATTCTGCGCTGCGTCACCAAGCTATTATTCAACGATTTGGACGGTTTCCTCATCGCAATCAGATTCTCGGACGCACTACCACGCCAGAAGAAGCTGAGTTTCTCACCCAGCCAAGGTCATCTTTTTGATCTGGGTAGAGGCGCAATCCCTTCACCTCTATTGATAGGCAGGTCTTTTACAACGTTCCATAACCCCGCCAAACACCCACCAAAACGCCCTGCACATCCACTTGAGCTGCCGAAACTTCGGTGACAGGATAGAGATCTCGATTGGGGTTTCCAGGTTGAAGAATCACCTTGCTGCCTTGTCGCTGAAAATATTTTAGCGTCGTTTTTCCTTCGACTCGTGCGGCGACGATCGCGTTGTTCTTCAGAGTCTTCGGGTCGGGCACGGGCTGCATGATCACCACATCACCATCATCAATCAGCGCGTCAATCATGCTGTGTCCGCGCACTTTCAAGGCGAAATGCTGAGGTTTAATCAATAGACTGGAGAGATCAAGATGTTCAATTTCAGCATCAGGGAAGGTTTCTACCAAGCTTGTTGCTGCGATCGCGCCTAAGATAGGCACGCCTTTGGGTTCGCGGTGCAGCAGGCGAATGGTGCGAGCCTGTCCTTCTGACCAAGCGATGTAACCTTTGTTTCGCAGGTGTTCTAGACGACTCTGCACGGGGGCTGGCGACTTAAGATTCATCGCTGCCATCATCTGCCGAATTGATGGAGAATGTTGATGTTGATAAATGTATTCGGCTAACCAGTCGTAGAGTTGCCGTTGGGCTTCGGTGAGAGGTTCCAGCATAGCTAGTACAAATGAAGATTTTAGAACATTTGTATCACGTATTAGTACAGTCGTCCAGTAGTTTAAACAAAAGATCTTTAAGAACATTTGTATCATTAATTCTGACATTTGTCTTGCGATCGAAAGAAGATTACGATCGTTCTTGATGCAGTTCGTTTGCGATAATGAGTAGGTTGATAAAACGCTGTTTTGGTTTGTGACTTATGACTGCTGTTGAAACCACTCCTCGTCTGGCATCTCGCGTCGTAAATCGCATTCTGGCGATCAAGCCATTGTTTAATCTGGCGAAATATCAAGCGCGTCAGATGATGATTAAGCGGGCAGAGTCGATCGGGGTGCAGTGGGTGCAAGAAGCTGAGACGCTACGATCGCGCGATTGGACAGCCGAATTCAATCAGGTCAACCAGCCCGATTTGGTTTATCCCAATTATTATTTGCGCCCCTTCCATGCCTACAACGAAGGCAATCTAGGCTGGGAGCCTGCTACAGAGGTTGAAGTGGCTGCCTACGCCGTTCATGCTCGAATTTGGAAAGATGCTGGGGCAGAGGGTGATGCTCGACTGCGGCAAAGCTATCACAAGATTTTGAAAGAATTACCCAACGCGCCAAACGATATTGTAGATCTGGGTTGCAGCGTTGGCATGAGCACCTTTGCGCTTCAAAACACGTTTCCCAGCGCCCAGATTACTGGAGTCGATTTGTCGCCTTATTTTCTGGCGGTGGCGCACTATCAAGCCCAGCAGCAGAAGCGTCAAAATCCTCCGACTTGGGTTCACGCTGCTGCCGAGTCAACCCGCTTGCCGTCTAGCTCTTATGATTTGGTGTCTGCTTGTTTGATGTTTCACGAGTTGCCCAGAACCGCGGCGATCGCGATTTTGCAAGAAGCGAAACGGCTGCTGCGTCCTGGCGGACACTTAGCGATTATGGATATGAATCCCAAGTCAGAAATTTACGCGAAAATGCCGCCTTATATTCTGACGTTGCTTAAAAGCACTGAGCCATATATGGATGATTATTTTACGTTCGATATCGAGGGTGAGATCGTAGAGTCAGGGTTTAGTCAACCTACCGTGACGTGCAATACGCCGCGCCACCGCACGATCGTGGCTCAACTAAAATAGACGATTCTCTACCGACTGGGTTCCTATCGCCTGCTGGTCAAGCTGAATGCCCGAAAGGATTTTGCTTGTTCCTCAATTCGACTGGCAAGTCGATCGCACACTAGATTGCAAAGATCAAAAATCAAATCATCTTCAACGCTGTAATAAGCTAGGGTGCCTTTGCTGCGACGGGTTAAGATGCCTGCTTGCAACATTACCTTTAGGTGTTTTGAGACGTTTGCCTGACTTGTATCCGTCACCTCAACCAAATCTTGAACGCATTTCTCGCCGTCTCGCAGCAGATTGAGAAGTCGGAGGCGCATCGGCTCCCCCAAGACACTGAAGTAGTCGGCAACTTGCTGGACAACCTCTTGCGGAACAGGCTTTGCGGTTTTCATGTCGAAGACGGGCTAGCTGGGATCACCAAATCTTATCGAGTAGAGTTCTCTATAGCAATAGAGTAATCATTCACAAGCCTGAGCTTCGCAGAAACTTCATAGAATTGCGTGGCAGATGAGCGGATCAACGGAACCACGATCGCGCTAACTCATGTAAATCTCTACAGACATTAACGCGATCGCTCCCAAATTCACAGTCTTAATCTAATCTTCCAAGCCAGATCGAGGGGATCAAGCTACCTTGGGGGTAATCATTAGCCCCAGCGAACGTAGAGTTAGCAGAAATCTTATGGCACAAAGCTTTGGCGTAATTGGTCTGGCAGTGATGGGCGAAAACCTAGCGCTGAACGTTGAGCGGAATGGTTTCCCCGTTTCTGTCTACAACCGCTCTCGTGAAAAAACTGACGCATTCATGGAGCAACGAGCACAAGGGAAAAATGTCGTTGCAACGTATACGATCGCAGAGTTTGTCGCGTCTTTAGAGCGTCCGCGTAAAATTTTGATCATGGTGAAAGCGGGTGCTCCTGTGGATGCAGTGATTGACCAGCTCACTCCGCTTCTAGACGAAGGCGACATTATGATCGATGGGGGCAACTCGCTGTTTACTGACACTGCCCGCCGCGCTCGTCACCTTGAAGAAGCAAAGTTCACATTCATCGGCATGGGCGTGAGCGGCGGTGAAGAGGGGGCGCTCAACGGTCCGAGTTTAATGCCCGGAGGCACCAAAAAAGCTTACGAATATCTAGAACCGATTTTGACTAAAATCGCGGCTCAGGTTGATGATGGCGCTTGTGTGGCTTATATCGGCCCAGGTGGGGCGGGTCACTATGTGAAAATGGTTCACAACGGCATTGAGTATGGCGATATGCAGTTGATTGCAGAAGCCTATGATTTGCTCAAAAACATTGTTGGGTTAAATCACAAAGAGTTACACGAAGTCTTTACAGAGTGGAACGCCACTGATGAACTCAATTCCTATCTAATCGAGATTACCGCCGACATTTTTAAGCGGATTGATCCTGATACTGGGTTGCCGATCGTCGAGCTAATCTTAGACGCTGCCGGACAGAAAGGCACCGGACGCTGGACAGTTATTGACTCGCTTGAACAAGGGGTAGCGATTCCGACGATCATTGCTGCGATCACCGCTCGAATTATGTCTTCCTACAAAACCGAGCGGATGGAAGCGTCTCAAGTGTTAACGGGGCCGAGCGCTCAGTTTACTGGAGACAAGAAAGCCTTCATCGCGATGGTGCGCGATGCCCTTTATTGCTCCAAAATGTGTTCTTACGCGCAGGGAATGGCGTTGCTGAGTGCGGCATCTAAGACATATGGCTATGCTCTGAACTTGAGTGAATGTTCTCGTATCTGGAAAGGTGGCTGCATCATTCGTGCCGGATTTTTGGACAAAATCAAGAATGCCTTCAATGAAAACCCCAATCTGCCAAACTTGCTGTTAGCGCCCGAATTTAAGCAAACCATTCTGGATAAGCAAGAAGCGTGGCGAGAGGTGATCGCTCAAGCGGCAAAAATGGGGATCGCAGTCCCGGCGTTTAGTGCCTCGCTGGATTATTTTGATAGCTATCGGCGCGATCGTCTCCCTCAAAATCTTACCCAGGCACAGCGCGACTATTTCGGCGCACACACCTATATGCGAACGGACAAAAAGGGCGTTTTTCACACTGACTGGAGCGATATCTCGTCGGCAAATGTGTCTACTCCTCGCAAGTTAATGGCAGATGAGCCAGCCGCAAAAGTTGGAGATGTAGAAATGAAGGAAGTGCAAACTAAGAGCTAGTTAAGCATTGGGTTTGACGAAGGTGCGATCGAAAATTCTCACTCATAAAAAAGGGCGAAATTAGACTGCGCCCTTTTTTGTTTGAGCAAACGTCAGCTTACTACATAGGATCGCGTCTTCGAGCTTTGATCTCAGAATGCTGAAGCGCGATCGGAGTTGCAATCGCCTGCACCTTACTTTCAGGAAGGCTACGAGTAATGTCTAGAGTCTGCAATCCTTCAAGCACGGCATCTCGGACGATCGTGTCTGCTTCTCGACTCAGCATCACGCGCAGATAATCTGCCATCTGGCGTTTTTGGATGCGATCGCTCTGCTTAATCGCCTCAGTCATTCGCCGCACTGCAATCAAGCGCTTGAGCGGATCGCCATCTGTCAAGTCGTCTAAAATTTGGCTGAAGCGAGTTGTGGGACGGCTTTCTTGACGGTTCACCATTTGCCAGATCAAGAGCGCCAAGACTGCGATCGTAGTCGCTTGCTCTAAGAGCATTCCCGTTGCGATCCAGGGGTTGCCAACTTCAGTCCACAAAGACGCTGCCAAATAGATGCCAAAAGTCGCCGCGCACCCACTTGCAGCCGCTAAGAGAAAGGGCTGATTCCAGCCTTGCAGAAATTTTTGCACCTCTGACCAGGGGGTTTTCCAGTGACCGTCTTGCATCAGGTAAACCAGCATCATCACCGCAACTCCGGCAATTGTTGCCAGCACTAAGCGACCATTCCAGAACAGTAGCCCGATCGTGCCTCCGCTTACCAGCAGCCAGCCTCCTGATGCCGACCAACGACGCAAAGCTAGCAGCTTGAGAGGACGATCGCGGGTTTGAATAAGACCGACCAGATTTCGCCACTGAGATGAAGTCTGTGCCACGGTTCTAACCTGTTTGACTTAAAACACTCCGCTATTAGAATACCTGGTTAAATCGCGAAAGGATAAGCAATTTTAATTAAGTCGGGTCGCTAATAGCACCCATAAATAAAATTGTGCCTGTTTTGTTGTCTCGAATCGCGCAGAAAAAGGGACGATCGACCGTCATTGAAAAAGGC
>JAYVFW010000329.1:0-3761 GCA_043772715.1 Phormidesmis sp.
TCGAACTTGTGCTTGTTTGTTCTAATCAGCACCCTATCGGTTCGATAGCTTTTCTGTCTACCACCTCCACCAAAAATTGTCCGAAGTATTGATCTATGGCAATTGCGTAGTCAACTTTTTCAAATTGTCCCGATTTCTTCTTGGCAGCATCCGAGACATACTCAGGCTGTACTTCCCTGGGCTCCCAAACGTCGTAACCCAAAGCGCTAAAGAATGGGAGGATGAGGGCTTGCTTCGTTGCTTCCTCTCCAAACACGTTCTCAGACCGTGGGCGAATCTGCTCAGAAAGCTTTGCAATATCTTCAGCAAAACCCATAAATCCCTCTTAAAAGAGCACTACGTTTCTAAAGTGCCCTATTTATTTGGGATCTCACCCGCACTTTATCAACCCGTGACAGAGACTTGTTGGTTTCTTCTTACTCCTGCATTAACTCTCTTCTCGCGGCCTCCGCGATCGCAGCCCGCAGCCATTCAGCCCGATTGGGTTTTCTCCGCACGTACTGATCCAGTTCCTTGGGAAGAAAGACAGCGATGGGCTTCTCAGCCAATGCTTCCTCCCCGGAAGGCTTAAAACGAGTTAGGTGGTCAGCACGAGGCTTAGTCATGGCTCAGTTTTAACTTGGAGAGAGCGATGCTGTCGTCAAAATGAAGTCGCAGCGTCATTTCTTTAAATTGCCCCAACTGTTTGGTTTCTGGATTTTTGTCAGGCAAGAGCGCTTTCTGGATGCCAGTCTTCACCACTGTCATCCGTGGGCGGCTCACCCTCGACGACCAGGTAGCTCCAGGAATACTTTTCACGTTGCATCCCAATGAATGTAGCCCACGGTGTGATCGACCGTGACTTTCTGCCCTAAATGATACTTGGTAGGCATGAAGGGGATGACTGAGTTGTCAATTTTGATTTCTTCGATCATGGTGGAGCCTCCCTGAGGATATTGAGGCTCCTATCAGAGAAATTTGATAGGACTTTTCAAAGGGTTCCCAAGTTGTGACGAAAGCGCGATCGATGCTGTCTGAAACGAGGAACCGCTGACTTTGTTTCTCCCTCGTCTGCTTTATCCTATGAGTGGAAGCAGTCAGTTGGCTGGCTGCCCAGCAGCTCAAAAACAGCACCGCCCCTGATTTGCCAAGTTGTCATCAAACTTTCAAAATGCTGTGGGGAGGCGAGTCCCGTTGAGACTATCTGATGAAGGGGCATCCTAACTCGAAGCTTAGAAGCCTGTAGGAGCACAACCGCTTGGATTTTGTCGTCGTTGACACAGAGGGCAACCCAGAGCTGAGTGAGATTGCCATGCTAGATAGCCAGGGACATCTCATGTATGAGGCGTTTGCGGCTGAACATCCAGCCAATTTGGGTAGCCAACATCCCCTGAAACCCCTGCAACAGATTGTTCAAGACATCGCCGACTTGACTCGGACTAAGCGGGTAGTCTGCCATTACACCGAGCATGATCTGAAAGTGTTGCGGTTCAGTTTCCGCAAAGCCAACGTCCCTTGGAGAAATTTTGAGGTTGCCTGCACCTGGGAACTTGCCAAGCAGCATTTGCCGTCTCTAGAGAGTTACTCGCTAGAACACTTAAGCCAGTGTTTGCACCTCAAAGTCAACGGCAAGCGGTTTCACTCCAATCAAGCCCATACCGCTCGCTATGATGCTGAATTTACCCATCAGCTTTACCTAAGAATCCTAGAGAACCAACGGCAGACCGCCATGCAAACTCAACTACAGGACACTCCCAATCCCTTCAGCAGTAGCCGAGTGGATACCCCCTTTCAGGATCACTTTGACTTTCAGGCGGTTTATCACGCCGAATTTGAACTCCTGAAAGCGGTCTTGGGCGATATCAAGTCCGACCCTAACCGACAAAGCAGAGGCGCAATTGTGCTAGGGGAAGCCGGTTCGGGTAAAACTCACCTGATTATGCGGATGGCGAAAGAGCTGCTCCGCACCAACCGCCTGCTGTTTATTCGCCAACCCAACAACGCGACAGCGGTCCTGCACCACACCTACTCGCGGATACTAGAGTCGTTGGCTGAAAAAGTGGTCGGCAGCGATCGCACCCAGCTTGAGCTGCTCTTGGCGAATAGCTTCGTCAAGATTCTGGGTTCAGTTGAGAAAGTGACGAGCACTCAGAGAGGACAGGAAGTTCTGACAGCGTTTCAAAACAATATCTTGAGTCTTTACAGCCGCTTAGGAACCGAAGAGACGCAACGCCATCGGGACAGTTGGAACTATATCGAGCGCCATATCAGCGAATGGTGGAGCCGACACTACACGGCTGCTGGCTATTCATCCGTCATCCTCAAAGGCATCATCAAGTTTTGCAGCTATAGTGATCCCCACAAAAAAGACCTCGTGCGGCGCTGGCTAGCCGCCTCTGAGCTGGAGGAAGGTGATGCTGAAAGTATTGGGTTAGAGAACTGGCAAGATGACCTGAGCCGGGAAGAATTTGCCTTGGAAGCCATCACCGTTTTTGGAAGACTCTCAACCCTGGATGAACCGCTCCTGATCGTCTTCGATCAGCTAGAGAGCTTAGGACTACCTCACAACGAACCAATCCTAGAGAGCTTTGGCGAAGCGGTTAAAGAGCTGTTGACTCATGTTCCCAACAGCCTGATCATCCTCAACTTGTTTCCGGATCGGTGGGAGCAGTTCAAAGTCTTTTTTGATGGCTCGGTCGTGGATCGCGTGTCTGAATATATCGTCAGGCTAGAACGTCCTAGTGCTGCGAAACTAGAAGACCTGCTCAGTCTGAAAGCAAAAGCTGTGGGAATTGAGTTAAAGACCCTCTTTAGTCCCTCAGAACGCTCCAACATCTTGAGTCAGAACTCGATCCGGGCGGTGCTCAAGCAGGCGGGTGCTTACTTCCGCTATAAAATCCATAACACCCCTTTACCACTGGCGGACGATCGCTTTGAGATGGATGGGCTTTCAATGGCAGCTAGGGTTAAACAACTTGAACAAGTCATGGCTCAAATGGTGAGCCTGATTCAGCCCTACTTGAGCAGCGCCCTGTCTGGAGGAACTCCCGCTGACACGAAAGCGGGAGACGATCGCTTGCCGAATTCACCAAACTCTGAGGACTTACCGTTTGATCTCGCAACTTCAAGCGGACAGCCTTCTGTCAAAGAAGTTGTCTTGGAATATCTGGGATACAAGAAACAGGAACTCGCGCAGGACTACACGAGCCCGACCATCATTCAGGATTCCAATGAGATTGGGAAACTAGCGGCCATCCTGGAAGCGTTTAAGGTGCATCAAGACTTAGAGTTTGCTCCACTGCGTTTAGGGAAAAGCAACCTACCAGAGCACTTTCGGATCAAAACAGCTCAACAGGAATTTGTGATTGGCTTCCTGAATGCAAGTGGTGCGGCCTTCACAGCTAGAATCAAAAACTTTAACCAGCTAGTGGTCAGTCACCCCAAGACCAAATTCACTTTGCTCCGAGATGGGCGCGAGCCCAAGCCGACAGGTGCAGTGGGTTTAACAGAGATTGAAAAGCTGAACCATAGCCCTAATGGTCAGTTTCTGATGATGGAACCGGAAGATCAGGTGAGTTTTGACCTGATTTACCACTTAATCATTGCGGTTCAAGAAAGGGATTTAGAAGTTGACCTAGCGATGGCTCTGCCGATCCTGACTGATTCCTTGAGAGATTACTGGCTCATTGCAGCCTTTAGAGGTCGATAGTTTTGCGGGTGCGATCTCAGAAGACTTTATTGCCATCAGCCTTAGTAAGGTTGTAGAAGCTCGATACCTTTCT
>JAYVFW010000330.1:0-3758 GCA_043772715.1 Phormidesmis sp.
GAAATATTTAATTTGACACGTACCTGGGGAGGTGTTAGAGTTGCTTCATCCAAATAGATACTTCTTTTTATGGCATTAGCCTTGGAAATAGTTAAGCCGACTACCGTTGGCGGCATCGAGTTTTACGTTAGCAATTTGTCGGGAGAATCAGGTATTTCACAATCAGGCATAGCTCGGCTGTGCGGACTGACCGAAACGACGATTCGCTTGCTCATCAACAGTCTGGGCGATCGATCCGTTTCTGACGAGAGAATGCGGCATCCAGCTCTCGCCCCGATACTAGGTATGGATTTAACCCTCGATATAACATCTGGCAATCAGGCTAAGGTGATCAAGGACGAGTATGCGGCTGACATCATCGCCTACTATGCTTCAAAGGGGAACAAAACAGCTCATATTTCACTTAAAAAGTTTCAGGTCATCGGCATCAGAACTTGGATCAAAGAAATCACAGGATATTCAACAGGTGGTGAGCTAGGACTAGTCCAAAAGTCGCTAAACCAAATCCTTGATGTTCTCACGACGACAAATGCCAGACTCACTAGTCTCGAAGAACAGACCAGGGGCTACACCAAGGCATCGATCGAGATGCCAGGACTGAAAGATTGGATGGATCGATACGCAGAGGAAGATCTCGATCAGCTAGCTTTGCCCACTATCGAGATGTTTACCTTGTCCGAGTATCTTTGGACTCAAAAACAACTTCGGTTTGAGAAGCCAGCAATGTCTTTGTTCAGCCTCAAAGTGTCCTATGTCTTCAGAACTATGTCCGAAAAGAAGCCGAGGCGCAAGCGCGGACAAGGAAAAAATGGCTATCAGACCCCATTGACAAACGCCTATTCGCGATCGGATTTTCCGCTGCTAGACATTGCTTTTAAGCAGACCGTGCTAGAGATTTAAGACCAATCCGCCCCAGCAAATCCGCTGAGGCGGTTTTTTTGTGCCTATTTCTAGCGCATAGATTCCACTTGCTGCGCCAGAGCCGCCTGAATCGCCATTTGGAATTCAGTTGTCTGCAAAAAGCGGGAAAAGTCTTGAGCGGCTTCCTTACCCGTCGCGCCCTGAACCACGATATCGCCAAAGCTAACCGTAATAGCGTAGTGATTCTCGATCGTCACGGCAGCGGGTTTGGCAGATCCGCCCGTCCCCGCACTTGCCCGATCGGGCAACTCGCCGATTGGGTGGGGAACGTCAATCAATCGCAGGGCTTCTTGGACTGGAACCCCCGTATTGATTGCCTCTAAGAAGGTGCGATTCGTCGCTGTAGCAGCCGCTCCAACGACGAATTCTCCATTCGAGAGCATCGCTGGAATCTTGTCGTCGGTTGGACCGCCCGCGCCACTGACGAGTCCACCAGTCGAGAACTGCTGGACGTCGGCTCCAGGCTCGACCGTGGGGCTAAACCCAAACACGCCACCCAAGAATCCCAGTGGTCCCGAGAATAGGGATCCGAGTAGGTCACTCACCCCTTTAATCAGGTTAGTGACAAACTCGAACGGTGAGACGATCGCCGACCAGATTGCACCACCGATCGCCAGTACCGCATCGCGGAACATCGTAAAGATACTGACGATTCCCGTGATGACCTTGATAATCGACATAAATGGTGCGATCAGAATCTTGATGACGATCCCAGCCACGAACACGATCCCTTTGATCAGCATCCCGATCGCCCAGATCGTGCGACTGAGCGATTCGCCGATCAGCTTGAACGGCATCAGGAGTACGTTGACTAGCATCGAAGTCGCTGACAGCCCGCCATTCATTTGCGGAAACATCGCTACGATCGGTGCGAACAGAGCACCGATCGCACTGAATAGCTGGATGAACGGAGCGGCTAGTTCTTGTCCCAAACTGGTGAGCATCGCCCCAATCTCACCAATGGTCGTCATCAGCGTCCCGAACACGCCACCGATAATCTCCATAATGCCGCTACCCAGGGATCCCAGAAAGCCCGTGAAGATATTCCAGACAAACCCGACGGCATCGCCAATCCCGTACATCAAATCCCCGAATCCGAGGAAATTGTTATCCATCATGGCTTTGCCGAGGAAGTAAATAACTCCGACCAGGGCACCAATCGCCAGAATGATCGGCAGGATCGGCGCGAGGATCGCTCCCCACGCGGTCACTGCGGCTGAGGCGGTAGCCAAGAATGAGCCGCCAGCCACTGCGTTAGTCGTGGCTACGACCGTATTAGCTTCTGCCGTTACCGCAGCTCCGGCAACTACGGCTCCAGTCGTAGTTGCTTCGGCAGTTACCGCCACAGAAGTCTGGAATAACTTAGACGCAATCCACTGTCCAAAGCCCTTAATTGCCTCCCAGGCGGCTTTACCAGACTCGACCAGCCCAGTTGCCATATCACCCAGTTTCGAGGCGGCGTCGGCGGCTGAGAAGCCTTTCATCACACCGCTGAGAGCTTTAAAGTCTCCGGCGATTTCTTTGGCGACAGAAGCCGCCGCCATCGCGCTATTGACGCCATCGATCGCCGTCGAAATTGACTTGAGTCCCTGAGCGGCACCTTTTTGACCTGCCAGTTCGAGGATGTCACTACCAAAATTCGTGGCGCGCGAGACTTTTTTACCTACCTCTTGAGCCACGGCTACCTTAGTTTTAGTCTCGGGAGCCTCTGCCGCCGGAGCGGGTTGTGGTCCAAACTCTAGCGGTGCGGCGGTTTTGCCAATCCCAGTGATGTCACTCGCTTTAGCTTTAACGCTAGACACGAATTGCGCCATCTTCGATGGTGCGACTGGAGTCGGAGCGGGCTGTGGACCGAACTCTAGTGGTGCGGCGGGCTTGCCAGTTCCCGCTACCTCATTCATCCGCTGCTCCATCCGTGCTAACCCATTTGGATTGAGTCCATCGACAATTGCAGCTCCCACCGGACCTGCCGCCGCCGCGATCGTGTCTAAACTATTGTTAACCGAAGCTGCGGTCAGGGCATAGAGTTCGCGAATTCGCTGAGTCGGTCCGGGGGAGTTCTCCGCCATGTTGTGGAGAATCAACTGTCCGGTTTCCTCTGATTCGCCCGCCACTTTGCCCATTAGTTTGCCCATAAACCCAGTGGTTTTCTGCCACTTGTCTTTGACTCCACCAAAAGCCGTGCCCATCGCCGTATCGATCGCCTCACCCAGACCACTGAAAGTAGCTTTAAGGTTCTCGATCGTACTGGTAATCGATTCGCCGACGCTGGCAAAAGAGGTGGTGATACCGGAGATCATCATGCCAATTTGAGTGGTGCCATCTTCAAAACTGCCTTTGAGAGCATTGAGCAGCTCAGAGCCACTGGCTTTGGCATTCTCAAATTCATTAGTCAGCGTCGAGCCGATCGAACCAGTCATCGTACTAAATGCCAGTCCGATCCGATCGGGAATCGCGGTTAAATTAGCACTCAAGTCCGCACCAGCAGTCGTGATATTCGTAAACGCGGTGGCAAAACCAGTCGCCACCCCTTCGGTCATGCCATTGACGCCGTCCAATCCCGACTGCACCAGGTTGTCTAGATCTTGCACCGTCCCCGTAAAGATCGCTTTTAGCCCGTCAGTCATCGGCTGAGCCGCACCCAGTAGACCGTCGAACGCCGCTTTCCCCTTGTCGCCAATCCCGCCGAAGACCTCGCCAATTTTGCCGAGCTGTTCGCTGGCGAAGGCTTGAATCCCGACGATACCAGCGGTCAATAGTTCGTCGAACTTGCCAAAAGCCAATCCGGCTAGTTCCCAAGCTTTAGCTGCAATCGCGCCGATCCCATTAAAGATCCC
>JAYVFW010000331.1:0-11167 GCA_043772715.1 Phormidesmis sp.
CTTTATGCCAACTGGAGAGCCGAATTTTATCCTCTATGCCCAACACGGGTGGGCTGATAATCATCAGGCGATCGCGGCTCTTGCAAAAAGTGTGGCGACCGAAGAGACTGAAATCATGGCTCCAGACTTGGGCTACGCTCAGACCTGGCTCAGAATAGAAACGCTGGTTCAGACGGTCGAGAAGGTTGCTACCGAAAATATTGCAAAATACCCAGGTGTCCCTATTCGGATTATTGGTCATTCAATGGGCGGGTTGATTTGGCTGGAAGTTCTAAACCGTCATCCTGAGTGGTGGTCATTGATTGACTCTCTGGTTCTTATTGCATCCCCCGTTGGAGGCGCAGATTTAGCTCGTGTCTTTGATCCTCTAGGTCTAGGCATTGGCATTGCAAGAGATTTGGGGGCAGACCGCAGAGCGATCGCTGAGAAAATTGCAGCTACCATTCCCACATTAGTGATTGCTGGCGATG
Organism: Phormidesmis sp.; assembly: GCA_043772715.1. GTDB lineage: Bacteria > Cyanobacteriota > Cyanobacteriia > Leptolyngbyales > Leptolyngbyaceae > Phormidesmis_A. The sequence continues at coordinate 471 of JAYVFW010000331.1, forward strand.
TTGATGGTGGGAGCGATGGCACCATTACAGTTGGGACAGCTAAATTTCGCTTTGCCCATTTTGTCTATTTGTCGGGGCTTTCCCACGGAGCTTTAAAAAATCATCCATCTGTCGCAGCAGCAATTTCCAGATTTTGGGAGCAAAAGGAATCATTGCCCGACCTCGACCCTGAAATTGAGCGCTTGATCCAACAGCTTCAGGCGGTTCCGGGCATAACCGATGCTCATCAGCGAGATTTTTACAAAGCAACAGTATTTCTGGAGTGCAAGAACGGTGTGACGATTCGGGTCTGGAAAAACCCGCTGGGTGTTGACCATGTTTTTGTAGTCTGTCCCAAGGGGCAATGTCTCTACGGAGGCTTTGTTGGTTGGCTACACGCCAAGGATTTGCAGCGGGTTTTGGAGCGGATGAAACAGAATTATTGTACTCCGCCTGAACGAAATACTGTATAAACGAATAAAACTATTTATATAATTAAAACTATTTAATTAATGAAATTCCTTTCCTGCTCACCTCAATGCAAGAGGACTTTTCAAGACTGGGAATACAACGGGTGATATATAAACCGTAAAAACTGTATATATAGTATTTTACGTATGCACCTTTCAAAAGGCAGGAGTTGGTATGAGTGTTTGCGATCGCCTATGATGTAGAACATCCGTGTATGAAAATCTGATCTTCAGATAATCTGAAATTATGGTTAACCCAGTCAGTGAAACCAGTAAGGTGGGCAAGCGCGGCACGCTGGTGATTCCAGCAAAGCTGCGTAATCGGTTTGGGTTGAAAGAAGGATCACTTGTGATTGCTGAGGAGACATCTGAAGGGATATTGCTACGCCCCGCGATCGCGATGCCAACAGCTGTGTTAACTCAAGAGCAAATTGAGACGCTGCTGCTGGAAGGGCTTGATAGCGGTGAGGTGACCGACATGGCTGGGGACGACTGGAATGATCTACGCCAGGTCGTGCAAAACGCTAGAAAGGCTCGGTAGGCTAAGTGGTGCCAAGCGTTAAGAAAACTCCCCAGGCGAAGCGGGACTTGCTGGAGCATGTGTTCTATCTCGCCCAGATTAACCCTGACCTTGCCGATCGGTTTATCGATGCCTCAGAGATGGCGTTTGAGAAACTGGCTCAGATGCCGCTGAAGGGAAAGCCGCAGTCGTTCAAATCGCCAAAGCTGAAGGGTGTGCGCCGCTGGTTCATTCCCGGTTTTGATAAATACTTAGTTTTTTACCGTCCGATCAAAGGGGGCATCAAGCTGCTGCGTGTTTTACATGGGATGCAGGATATCGATACTGTGATGGAAGATGAGTAGTTCGAGGAGTTAGAAGTCATCAATGGCTGTCAAGAAGACCGAACTCTATAGCTCACTGTGGTCTAGCTGCGACGAACTGCGCGGCGGGATGGATGCGTCCCAGTACAAGGATTACGTCCTGACGCTGCTGTTCATGAAGTACGTCTCTGACAAATATGCGGGAGACCCCAACGGCATGATCGTGGTGCCTGCTGGTGGCTCGTTTAAAGACATGGTGGCGCTCAAGGGTGATAAGGAGATTGGCGACAAGATCAACAAAATCATCGGGGCACTAGCGGAGGAGAACGGACTCAAAGGGGTCATTGACGTTGCCGACTTCAACGATGAGGACAGACTGGGCAAGGGCAAGGAGATGGTCGATCGTCTCTCCAACCTGGTGTCGATCTTTGATGGCATCGACCTGAGCGCGAACCGTGCTGAAGGTGATGACCTGCTGGGAGATGCCTACGAATACCTGATGCGCCACTTTGCGACCGAATCGGGTAAGAGCAAGGGGCAATTTTATACCCCGGCTGAGGTGTCGCGGATTCTTGCCAAGGTGGTGGGCATTACCGCCGAGACCCGTCAGGATCAAACTGTGTATGACCCGACCTGTGGTTCTGGGTCACTGCTGCTTAAGGTGGCGGCGGAAGCTCCGCGAGGGCTGACGATTTACGGGCAGGAAATGGACAATGCCACGGCTGCTCTGGCGCGGATGAACATGATTTTGCATGACCATCCCACGGCGGAGATTTGGAAAGACAACACGCTCTCGTCCCCCTACTGGAAAAATTCTGATGGCAGTCTGAAGACCTTTGACTTTGCGGTTGCCAATCCGCCTTTCTCCTACAAGTCTTGGAGCAATGGGGTAAATCTGACAAACGATGAATTTAAGCGGTTTGCGTACGGCACCCCGCCGGACAAGAACGGTGACTATGCCTTTTTGCTGCACATTCTCACCTCCCTGAAAAGCATAGGGAAGGCAGCGGTGATTTTGCCCCATGGGGTGCTGTTTCGGGGCAATGCGGAGTCGCGTATCCGGCAGAACCTAGTGCGACAGGGTTACATCAAAGGCATCATTGGGCTACCCGCGAACCTGTTTTATGGCACGGGCATTCCTGCTTGCATTATTGTCATCGATAAGGCGGATGCCTCTGGTCGCACGGGCTTGTTTATGGTGGATGCCAGCAAGGGCTTTATGAAAGACGGTAACAAGAACCGTCTGCGGAGCCAAGACATTCACAAGATTGTGGACGTGTTCACCCGCCAAATTGAGCTAGCCCGCTACAGCCGCATGGTCAGTTTTGAGGAGATTGCCAAGAACGACTACAACCTCAACATTCCGCGCTATATCGATTCCAGCGAGCCGGAAGACCTGCACGACCTCAACGCGCACCTGAACGGCGGCATCCCGATCGCAGATATCGATGCGCTGCAAGCCTACTGGCAGGTATTTCCTAATTTGCGGAAGACGCTGTTTGCACCGAGTGGGCGATCGGGCTACAGCAAGGGACTGGTGGAAGCTATCCAGGTGAAAGCGACGATTCTCAACCACCCTGAATTTACCACCTTTGCCGATCGCTCCCTCCTGCTCTACACCCACTGGCGCAAGGATCATGATGACCGTCTGAAGGGCATTGCGATCAGCGATAAACCCAAGGCACTGATCGCCACGATTTCAGAAGACCTGCTGGCACGGTTTGCCGAAGCCGATTTGCTGAGCCGCTACGACATCTACCAGTTGTTGATGGACTACTGGGCAGAGACGATGCAGGACGATGTGTATGTGCTGGTGCAGGACGGCTGGGCAGCGGGAAAGGTGCTGCGGCAACTGGTGGTGAAGAAGGGCGAGAAGCTGAAGGAAACGCCGGATCTGATCATCGACAAGAGCAAATACAAAGCGGACTTGATTCCGCCGGAGCTGATCGTGGCGCGTTACTTTGCGAGGGAGCAACAGCAAATTGACCAGTTGCAGGCTGACCTGGATGCCACCAGCCAGGAGTTGGAAGCGCTGCTGGAAGAACACAGCGGCGAAGAGGGGGCATTGAGTGAGGCACAGACCGATGCAGGTAAGGTGAGCAAAGCCAGCGTGGCGGCTCGACTGAAGGAGCTAAAGGGCGATGCCAGTGCGAAAGAAGAACGGGCAGTGCTGCAACAATGCCTTGACCTGTTTGACCGGGAAGCGACAGCGAAGAAAGCCATAAAAGAAGTCCAGGAAGCGTTGGATCGGTTGGTGTTTGCCCAGTACCCGAAGCTGACCAAGGACGAGATCAAAACGCTGGTGGTGGATGACAAGTGGCAGGCAACCCTGAAGGCAGCGATTCAGGCAGAGATTGAGCGGGTGACGCAGCAGTTGGCGAACCGGGTGAAGACGCTGGAGGAACGCTATGCAGAACCGCTGCCGCAGTTGATGCAGGATGTGGAGGTGTTATCGAGCAAGGTGGATGAGCACCTGAAAAAGATGGGGTTGGTATGGTGAAGGAAGGATATAAGCAACCTGAAATTGGGCTAATTCCTGAGAATTGGGTACTCACACCATTAGAAAAAATCTCAGCTTTTATAACGAAAGGATCAACACCTACAACTTATGGCTTCAGCTGGGTACAGGATGGAGTTCTTTTTCTTAGAAGTGAGTGTGTCTCGGAAAATGGCTTAGATCTTTCACAATCAATGTTCATATCCCATAAAGCACATGCCGTGCTCAGTAGAAGTGAGTTGCGCTCAGGAGATATCCTCATAACGATTACAGGAAATGTGGGAAGAGTAGTTCATCTTAGCGATGACTTTGGCATTGGCAACATGAACCAACACATTGCTAGAGTCAGAATTACTAGCGGTGGCATAAATTCAGGATTCGTCTACCATTTTTTAACTCAAAATTCAGTCAGAAAGGCTTTCAACACAATAACAACTGGGCAAGCATATCCTCAGATAAGCCTTAAGCAAGTGAGGGAATCCATTGTTCCATTACCCTCACTTCCTGAACAACGATCGATATCCCAAGCCCTATCTGATGTCGATGCCCTGATTGCCTCACTGGAGAAAGCGATCGCCAAAAAGCGCCACCTCAAAACCGCCACCATGCAGCAACTCCTCACAGGCAAAACCCGCCTACCGGGGTTTGGTGAGGGGAAGGGCTATAAGGAGAGTGCGATCGGCGTAATTCCCGAGGATTGGGAAACTTCTGAGCTAATCGAAAAGGCTAGCGTTATTGATTCACTCCACAAAACACCAGATTTTTGTGGGGACGGCTACCCAATGGTTCGGGTAGCAGATATTAAACCTGGCGATTTACGTTTACATGAAACGCTCAAAGTTTGTGATTCAGTATTTGAAGAATTTACACGGAACTACCAGCCTAAAAGAGGTGACATCGTTTTAAGCAGAGTTGGTAGTTATGGTATTAGTAGCTTTGTTGAAACAGATGAACCTTTTTGTCTGGGACAAAATACAGTTGTCATAGAGTCCAGAGTTCCGCCACGATTCTTGTACTATGCCTTAAATTCAGAATACATACGAGAACAAATAGAAGATGAATCTTATGGTTCTGGATACAAGTCTTTATCCTTAAAGAATATCAAGGAATTAATTTTTGCTATTCCTTCGGTTTCTGAGCAACAAGAGATCGCCACTGTCCTTTCCGACATGGATGCCGCGATCGCCGCCCTAGAAACCCGCCGCGCCAAAACCCAGGCACTTAAGCAGGGCATGATGCAACAACTCCTCACTGGCAAGGTAAGGCTTAAAATTGAGGCATGAATCGATAGAGGGAGGGAAAATGGTTGATCCGGAGTTGCTCGAAAAGCTAAAAACTGCCTCGGTGGACGAACGCATTAACCTAATAGAGGTGATTCTGCGATCGCTCAAGCACGATATGCGAGCAGCGCCTCGCCAAGCCATTGCAGAAACTCGCCCTCTCCGAGGTAAAGTACGTTCTTACGAAGACCCCTATGAACCTGTAGCAGCCGAAGACTGGGAAGCATTGGCATGATCATTCTGGATACGCACATCTGGATTTGGTGGATCGATGAGAACCCTAAACTCTCTTCTCAAAACCTGGAAATCATTCAAGCCCATCAAAATAATGGTCTGGGAATTAGCATCATCTCGTGCTGGGAAATCGCTAAATTAGCAGACTCAGCTTTGAGTGTACCGTTGAGGAATGGCTAGAACTTGCCCTGGCTTACCCCGGCATTGAACTGCTGGATCTCAACCTGCCGATCATTCTCCAATCGACTCGACTGGCTGGATTTCACAACGACCCAGCCGATCAGATCATCGTTGCAACAGCCAAGGTTTACGACTCGCCTCTACTCACTCAAGATCGCAAAATTCTGGACTATCTTAATGCCTAAAACACAGCAGGAAATTATTCGGCAAGGGTATCAAGCCTTAGTCAGTTCCCTGGGAGTTGTGGATGCCATTCGGTTTATTCAGCATTTCACCCCTGGACAAAGCGACTACACCCGCGATCGCCATCAATGGCTAGACCGAATTTCGCGAGAAGACATTCTGAACGGTGAAGAGAAAGAAACCACGGTTGCCGAACAGAACCCAGTTGTTATAACTGGGGAAGCAACCCACTGACCGCGATCGCTGCCGTCAGAACTCTAGACAAGGAAGAGACACTGTGAGCACCGTCGGACAGATTGAGCGGATCACCCAAAATCGTGTCGTCAAGCTGTTTCACGAGCAACTGGGCTATATCTATCTGGGCAACTGGGAAAGCCGAGAAAACAACCGCAACATCGAAGCCGACTTGCTCAGCCAGTGGTTAAAGCAGCAGGGCGTGAACGACATCCTGATCAACAAAACCCTGCGTGAACTCGACCAGGCGGCGGCTCTTGGTGAAGGGCAAAACCTCTACGATGCCAACAAAGCCGTCTATCGCCTCCTGCGCTATGGGGTCAAAGTCAAAGAAGGCGCAGGCGATCAAAACCAGACCATCTGGCTGATCGACTGGGAGCATCCAGAGAAGAACCACTTTGCGATCGCCGAAGAAGTCACCATCAAAGGCGAAAACAAAAAACGCCCCGATATCGTGCTCTACGTCAACGGCATCGCCCTCGGCATCCTGGAACTCAAACGCTCTAGCGTTTCCATCGGCGAAGGCATTCGCCAGAACCTCGACAATCAAAAGAAAACCTTCATTCGTCCCTTCTTCACCACGATGCAACTGGTGATGGCAGGCAACGATACTCAGGGTTTACGGTATGGCGCGATCGAAACTCCCGAAAAATACTACCTCTCCTGGAAAGAGGAAGACCCCGCCTACAACCCACAAGTAGACCCTAAAGAGAAGAAATATTTAACCAGTTCCGAGTGTGACAGCGCAGACAACGCGCTTGATTGTGCGCTACTCCGCCTCTGTGATCAAAAACGCTTTTTGGAGATCATCCACGACTTCATCGTCTTCGACTCCGGCATCAAAAAAACCTGCCGCCATAACCAGTACTTCGGTGTTAAAGCTGCCCAGCAGCACGTTCGCCGTCGTGGGGGAGGCATCATCTGGCATACCCAAGGTTCCGGCAAAAGTCTGACGATGGTGTGGCTCGCCAAATGGATTCGGGAAAACGTCACCGATGCGCGGGTGTTGATTATTACCGATCGCACCGAACTGGATGAACAAATCAAAAACGTTTTCCTGGGTGTCGATGAAGCCATTTACCGCACTACCAGCGGCGATGACCTAATTACCACTCTGGATCAAACCAGCCCCTGGCTTGTCTGTTCTCTGGTGCATAAGTTTGGCAGTGGTGAAGATGACTCCAACAAAGCCACCAACCAATTCATTCAAGACCTGCAAAGCAAGCTCTCTAGCAACTTTTCCCCTAAAGGCAATCTGTTCGTATTTGTGGACGAATGCCACCGTACCCAGTCCGGTAAACTGCACGGTGCCATGAAAAGCATCCTGCCCAACGCGACGTTTATCGGCTTCACAGGCACCCCCCTGCTGAAAAAAGACAAACAGAAAAGCATCGAAATTTTTGGTAGCTACATTCACACCTACAAATTTGATGAAGCCGTTGCCGATGGCGTGGTGCTGGATCTGCGCTACGAAGCCCGCGATATTGACCAGCACCTCACCTCGCAAAAGAAGATCGACCAGTGGTTTGAGGCAAAGACTCGTGGTTTATGTGAACTCGCCAAGACGCAACTCAAACAGAAATGGGGCACGCTGCAAAAGGTGCTCTCCAGTCAGTCGCGACTAGAGGAAATCGTCAAAGACATTCTGTTAGACATGGACATCAAACCCCGCTTGATGGATGGGCGTGGGAGCGCCATGCTAGTCTGCGCCAACATTTACCAGGCGTGTAAAGTCTACGAGCTATTCAGCAAGACCGATTTAACAGGCAAGTGTGCCATCATCACTAGCTACAAGCCCTCTCCATCTGACATTAAAGGGGAAGAAAGCGGCGAAGGACTCACCGAAAAGCTGAACCAGTACGCCATTTACCGCAAGATGCTGTCCGAGTTTTTCGGTGAACCCGAAGACAAAGCGATGGTTCGGGTCGAAGAATTTGAGCAAAAAGTCAAAGAGCGCTTCATTCATGAACCCGGTCAAATGCGCCTGCTGATCGTGGTCGATAAACTACTGACTGGCTTCGATGCCCCCTCCGCCACCTACCTCTACATCGACAAGCAGATGCGTGACCACGGCTTATTCCAGGCAATCTGCCGGGTCAACCGTCTGGATGGGGAAGACAAGGAGTATGGCTACATCGTGGACTATAAAGACCTCTTCCAGCGTTTAGAAGGCGCGATCGGTGACTACACCAGTGGCGCACTGGATGGCTATAACCAGGAAGATGTCGCCGGACTCCTTACCGATCGCCTAGAGAAAGCGCGAGATCGCCTTGAAGAAACCCTGGAAACGGTCAAAGCCCTGTGCGAACTTGTCCAGCTTCCCCGTGACACCAAAGACTACCTGCACTATTTTTGTGCCGTAGATACTACCGACAAAGACACTTTAGCCACTAACGAACCCAAGCGCGTTGCCCTATATCAAGCTGTTGCCGCTCTGATGCGTGCCTACGCCAATCTGGCAAACGAAATGGGCGAAGCTGGTTACAGCCCGCAAGACACTGCCAGCATCAAAGCCGACGTTGAGCACTACACCAAAATGCGCGATGAGGTCAAAGTCGCCAGTGGTGACTACCTCGACATGAAGCGCTACGAACCCGCCATGCGCCACTTGCTCGACAGCTACATTCGCGCCGACGAGAGTGTGGTTGTGTCTGAGTTTGAAGACCTGGGTTTGGTTGAACTACTCGTTAAAAGTGGACTAAGTGCGCTGGATCAACTCCCCAGTGGATTAAAAAAAGACCCAGAAGCAATGGCCGAAACCATTGAGAATAATATCCGAAAGACCATCATTGATGAGAACCCGGTTAACCCTAAATACTACGAGCAGATGTCAGAACTGCTAAATGCCCTAATCAAAGAGCGCCGGGAACAGGCGATCGACTACCAGGAGTATCTGGAGAGAGTCAAGCAACTAGCCAAGCAGGTGAAACCGCCGACCGGCATTTCACAGGAGACATATCCCGATTCAATTGATACGAACGCGAAGCGATCACTCTATGACAACTTAGGAAAAGATGAAGTTCTGGCAACCCGCATTGATACCGCCGTCCGCTACACCAAAAAAGAAGGCTGGATCGGCAACCGCTTCAAAGAGCGAGAAGTCGCCAGAGTGATTCGAGAGAAGGCAGCAGGATGTAACATTAACGTTGACGACGTGCTAGAGCTGGTGAAAAACCAACGTGAGTATCAGTGACTTTGTAATTGACACCACCATCGTGGTGAGTGGCATTCCCGTGCAGGTAGTGCGTAAACCCATCAAAAACCTGCACCTCTCGGTATGTCCTCCTGAGGGTCATGTGCGTTTAGCAGTGCCTCCCCACATGACCGATGATAATGTGCGCTTAGCGGTCATTACCCGTCTGAGTTGGATTAAAAAACAACAAGCTAACTTCCAAGCTCAACCCCGTCAATCTGAGCGCGAGATGGTAACTGGGGAAAGTCACTATGTTTTTGGTAAACGATATCGACTGGAAGTGATCGAGCGTCGAGGTCGCCACGAAGTCATCATCAAGAACAACAGTACGCTTCAGCTTTTCGTTAATCCCAGCACCTCTACCCAAAACCGAGCTCTAGTGCTGACCGAGTGGTATCGCCAACAACTGAAAGCACGCATTCCAGACTTGTTAAAGTATTGGGAACCCCTGGTAGGCAAGCAAGTGTCGGATTGGGGCATCAAGAAAATGAAAACAAAATGGGGAAGCTGCAATATTAGTCAGCGCCGCATCTGGTTAAATCTAGAACTCGCTAAAAAACCCATCGAGTGCCTTGAATATGTGATGGTGCATGAACTGGTGCATTTGTTAGAGCGTCATCATAGCGATCGCTTCAAGACTTACATGGACAAGTACCTGCCGCAGTGGCAGCGCTGCCGCGACATCTTAAAGCACGAACCTTTGGGAAATGACAATTGGGTTTATTAGCTGGTTAGTGTTATGGCAGTGGTCATATAGCTTGCGGCATTGAGTTTTCGTAAACGAACGCTGCTGCTCAGTGAGTTTTGGTATTCTGCCGCAACCTTACAGGCGACAGCTATAAATGACAGCCATGATCGCGGGACGACAGCCAGAAATCCTGCTCTGAAAAAACGATCGTAAAGTGTCACCCATAAATGTTAGCCATCTGGGCTTTTCACTGCATATAGCTCTCAGCTTCGACATGGTTGACGCGACACGTATGATCGGCTGGGTGGGCAGGATTTTTGGCTGTCGCCAACCCGCCAATGTCGCTGTCGTCTAATAGGTTAGATTCTTGATCCTGCAATCCTGAGATCGCCATTTCAATAACCGCTTCAATAGGCTGCTCAAATTGAGCCGCATAGGTTTGCACAATTCCCAAAGTTTAGCCGACAGGAGATTGAGAATATGCTGAGACTGGATGAACTGAAGCTACACGCGACTTTATCAAGAAGCGATGCAAGAGCAGGGCACCGTAATGGGGGTAAATAGAGGGTTGAGTTTAACTCAATCCCAGATAGGCGCGATCTCGCAGCAATTCACTATAGAAACTTGAGTCTTCCATTCCGACACGCTTGATCAGCACAGCAATTTCTAGTAGACCGACACACCTTGCGCTCACAGTCTTAGGAAACGGCTTCGACGTTCTATTGAGATCACTCAGGCACAACCAATCAATGGGTCCTCTTGTCCCTAGCAGCCAAACGGCTCATCTTCTATTTCAGCGATTGAGTCGCCCTACTGACGATCGAAACTTCTAAACCCAGCCGCGCTGCAATCTGCTCCACCGTCATTCCTAGTTCCAGCAGAACGGGCACCATTTCCAACTTGGCTTTAAGTTCACCACGCTGCTCGCCTTCCTCGA
>JAYVFW010000332.1:0-11146 GCA_043772715.1 Phormidesmis sp.
CCCTGAAAGCCCCATTCTTTGTGATCGGAGCGATCGTAGATCAAAATATCTTCAGCCTGGTTAGCGCCGAGCCGATGATAGTAAAGTTTTTGAAAATAATTCGCGTCTTCTAGCTTGGTTTTTTCGTTGGGTTCGTCATAGCGAGAATAGAAGAAACCTTTGTGATCATGCGTCCAGGATGCGCCAGAGAATTTAATCCACTGCAAGCGATCGTTCGTGTCTTCCCCCGTTTCAATCGATCGCACTCGCCACTCTTGCCAATCAGAGCCAGACGTAGACAAGCCATACGCCATCCACGCGCCGTCTTCGCTGATCGATAGCCCAGAAAGCGCCACCGTGCCATCATCTGAGAGCTTGTTGGGGTCGAGTAAAACTCTCGGTTCGCCGTCTAAAGCATTGAGCGTATAGAGAACGCTTTGATTTTGCAATCCATCATTTTTGAAGTAAAAATAGCGATTTCCTTCTTTAAACGGAACGCTGTATTTTTCGTAATCCCAAAGTTGCGTTAGGCGTTTCTGAATCGCTTCGCGCACCGGAATTTGTTGCAAATAGCCGAACGTGATTTGATTTTGCGCCTCAACCCAGGCTTTTGTCTCATCAGAGTCAGGATCTTCTAGCCATCGATAGGGATCAGAGACTGAAACGCCATGATAATCATCAGTCTGCTCGATTTTGTGAGTGTCGGGGTAACGCAAAGCTTGATCAGAATTGGACATGATGCAGAATCCTAGAATGTGAATCACCTTCTAGTGTGCGATCTTTGCCTTGAAAATTCTATTGGGGAGCGATCGGAGAATCCATTTTTCAGCACCAAATTCTTTCTTGAGAAACTTGTTATGCGACTCTAGTGAGCAGGGAGGGCTTACCTTGAGAATTTTTCTGAGATGCGATCAGCTCTATAACTAGAGCAGAAGGGTGTACAGCTACTTGAATGCTTTTGTCAAGTGATAAGTTTTAGTTCAGCTAAATCTGATAAGTCAGTAGTATGGATCAAAAGCCTTGTAAATTTCTTTAATTAAGGAATGGCTCATGAGACATATGAGCCAAGCAAAAAAACCACCATAGACTATTCCACAAAAAAGTGGACGCAGTGCATCATCTAGAAAAATGAATGGACCACTTATGCTGAACATGAGTAAGAAGTCAGCTCTATTAATTTCAATAAATGCAAAGATTGAGTAACAGATTAATATCGGTATGCCGACTAACCCAGTAACCGTAAGAGTTGCTATTTCAATCTGCTTAACTTCTTTACGAATAAACTTTTTAGAGTTATTTAAAGCACATTTATGAAAATACTGCCGAGCATAAAAGTTCGTTGCAGTAATCGAGTACACGATTGAGAGTAATACTAAAAGCCAGATATGTAGAGGAACACTTTTAGAATCACTTGAAATTGCGAATAAACTGGTAAGACTTACGACATCAGCTACAAGACCAATTAAACCTGTTCCTATACCGAATTTATCAATTTTACTTAGTTGTTTTGACCTTGGTTGATCGTTATTCATGTACTCTAAGTCGATCCCATATGAACTCATGGCAGGCATATAATACCATCGGCACCTGGTATCAAAGATGGGGCTTCTCAGTTCATTGCTTCCATCAGGTGTGACAGTAGCCGTGGCAATAGCCCTGTTACGGTCTATAGATTTGAGAGAACTCACTCCCTTCTATTTTCACTACAACTCTCTTGAATCGAGAGCTTCCACGACGTTTCTCAAACCGTTGCTTGCCGTCGCCACCACGATCGCACCAAGCGAATTTCGTCGTAGCCATAAACGTCTCCCAAGTAGTCGCGAATTTGGGTCAGCGACTCATCGCCTACGGCAGCGATCGCCGCTAAAATTTTGTCTCTGCGATCGCTGACCACCAACTGATCAATCTCCACGGCATAGCCCATTTCTAGCAACTCAGCTAAATGACCCGTCACGGTGTTAAGACGAACATTTCGCTGCTCGGCAATCTCAGCAGGTTTCAAACCCTGGTTAAATAGCTCCAGCGTGTGAAGCTGCGTGTAGGTTGCCTCACTCAATTCGGGCTTAGTTGGGAGAGAAACCGGAGCGCTAGGCGCAGAAACTTGAGTCGCAAATCGATCGGTTTCAACGGGCAATCCTTTTTCTTCTCGAAAGTCGCGAATCTCGTCCAAAAATGCATCGCCGTATTGGGAAAGCTTACGATCTCCCACGCCTGAAATTTCTCGAAACTGAGCGCGGGTTTGGGGCTGCTGTTGCGCCATTAATCGCAAACTCGAATTCGAGAAAATCACGTAAGGTGGCACTGCTTGTTTGTCTGCCAACTGCTTACGGAGTTTTTGCAGAATCTCGTAGAGTTCCTCAGTTTCTGGCGTGTTGAGATCAGGTGCTTTGGTGACACTGAGTTTCTGCTTGAGTTGAACCACGGCGATATTGACGGTTCGCTGTTTGCGTAACACTTCCCAACTGAGATCATTGAGCTTCAAAACAGAATAACCGTCCGTTGCTTCTTCGACTAACCGTTGATGAAGTAGCGATCGTCCCAGCATTCGCCATTCTTCGATGCTGCGATCTCTGCCGATGCCGTAAGTTGAGAGTTTGTCGTGTCCGTTTTTGATGATGCGCTCTGCTTTTGAGCCACGCAACACGTCGATCGTGTGCCCCATGCCAAAACTTTGCCCACGCTGAGAAAAGCGAGCGATGCACGACAGAAATTTTTGAGCGTCGATCGTCCAGTCTTCGATCGGTTTGGGATAGCGACAGTTATCACAGTTGCCGCAGTTGCCCGGAAAGTCTTCGCCAAAGTAGGCAAGCTGAATCGTCCGCCGACATTCTGTGGCTTCTGCGTAGTTAATCACTCGGCGTAACTGCTGCGTTGCAATTCGCTGTTCATCTTCTAACGGTTCGCCCGATATCGGATCGACTTTTTGACCGATTAGAAACTCGATCGTCTTAATGTCACCCACGCCAAAATAAAGCGTACAGTGCGACGGTTCACTATCGCGTCCGGCTCGACCTGATTCTTGATAATAGCCTTCGATGTTGCGAGGCAAATCGTAGTGAACCACAAACCGGACATCGGGTTTATTAATTCCCATTCCAAAAGCGACAGTTGCCACCATTACGCGCACATCATCTCGAATGAAGCGAGTTTGATTTTCGCTGCGGGTCTTATTATCTAACCCTGCGTGATAAGGAAGCGCGGCGATGCCATCGAGTTTAAGTTTTCCCGCAATTTCTTCGACTCGCTTGCGGCTGAGACAATAGACAATGCCTGATCCTTGACTCTGCCGAATTTGCTGCACTAACTCTCGATAAGAATTACTCGTTTTTTGCCGAACTTCGTAATACAAATTGGGACGATTAAAACTCGCAACGTGAACGCTAGGAGTCCGCAACTGCAATTGCTGAATGATGTCGTGACGAACCCGCTCAGTCGCGGTTGCCGTCAACGCAATCACAGGCACTTCTGGATAGTGTTCACGTAAATAATTTAACTGCCGATATTCAGGACGAAAATCATGTCCCCACTCAGAGACACAGTGAGCTTCGTCGATCGCAAATGCCGAAATGCCGACGCGATCGCGAATATGCGGCAACACCGAATTTAAATAATCTTCGCTCAACAGCCGTTCAGGAGCCACATAGAGCAGCTTAATTCGACCTTCCATCACAGCTCTGCCGCGCGATCGTAGTTCATCTACATTCAAGCTACTGTTCATAAACGTTGCCGAGATGCCATTGTCTTGCAGCAATGTCACCTGATCTTGCATTAGCGCGATCAGCGGCGACACCACAATCATCAATCCCGGCTTCAGCAGTGCCGGAAGCTGAAAGCACAGCGACTTACCGCCCCCGGTCGGCATCACCACGAGCTGATCGCGATTCTCGATCGTTTGCTCAATAATCTGACGCTGACCAGGGCGAAAGCTGTCATAGCCAAAGTAGTGTTTGAGCGCTTGCTCTAACGAAATAAAATCGGTGGTAGCGATTGGAAGGCTGGCTGACATTAAATTTACTCGTGATGCGATCGCTGGTTCCGCCCAGATAACTCCATAATCTCAAAGGAGTAGAGGCAGAAATTAAAGCAACTCGCATCGTATCAGGTTCTACTAGAGATCGTAATACCTTTGATCTGGGTGATGGGTATTTCTGAGGGGAGCGATCGCTCCTAAAGAAGAGTATGTTCAAAATCCTGTGTCAGTGGTCGCGATTCGCTGCGATTAAGTTCGCCGGGAAATTAGTTTTCCGGCTCACAGCGAAAGTGTTCTGAAGAGCACTGAATCAGATTTTTAGTCCATTTCAATCACTCACAATGGGCAAACATCCAGAACCACCGACTCAGATTGCCAAAGTTTTGAAGCAATAACACGAAAACTGCCCTTACTGCAAACTGTAGTTCAGGTCGGAGGATCTAATGAAGTCCACCATGTGGACGGAAATTACCAAAATCACAAGTGGGATAATCTAGTTTTACTATATCAGCACTGCCACAACTAAGTTCATTCAGATGTGGACAAGCACCCAGTTGTTGAGGAGCCGAATGAACCTAGCGTTCACGTCCAGTTTTGCAGACGAGTCGGCCGGGTGACTGTCTGGCTTAAACTAACCCAACATCAGGATAAGAATATTTACTGATGTTGATGTAGTGAAAGAGACTTAGATTGGTACGAGACAGATGCCTAAGAGAGAAGAAATACTCGGCTATAGAAGGCTTTCTTAAGCAATCTTGCTTAAGCTCTGGAATCAGGGCTTAACCAGTTACTGTTTCCACAAATTCAAGTTTTTCTCTAGGAGTTGTACCAATGATTCGTCGTATTGCTTTGATTTCTGGCTGTGTCGCTCTCAGCGCTCTGGCTCTCGGTGGTAAAGCTTCTGCTCAATCGGTGGATGTTGATTTTAACGGTGTCGTGGCTCCCAGTTGCGTCTCTAGCAATGTGGTAAACGGCGTGTTAAAGCTTGCAACCAATCCTGCTAATTTTGCTGTGCTGTCTTCTGATCCGATTGAGGCTACTGGCGCTTCGGTTGGTAAGTTTGACCTAAACTGCAACGGTGGAGCAGCTATTACAATCAATATTCCGACCGTTCTCGCTGGTAGCGCTCCCGCAGCCAGCACTGCAAACTATGGCGCAGCCTTGAGAGACGGGGCTACCAACCTTACAGCATTTGCGGTGGTAGGCGGTGCTCCTCAAACTGCAAACGTAGTTGCACCCATCACCAACAAGACCTATGGCGTGCATCTTTTTGTTCAAAATAATGGTATTCCTCTGCCTGCTGGCAACTACAACTACCGCGTCAATCTGAACATCGTTGCCAATTAGGGTGGAGATAGCTGTTAGCTATTAGTCCTTCTGCAACTGTTTTCGTGAATTTAATTTCCTTTTTCTACATCTGATTTCCTTTGTCTCGCTGAAGTGTTAAATCTCCAGTGAACTGGGGCACCTTACCGAGGAGTGCAATTGCTGCACTCCTCTTTATTTTTTAGGACGTGTTTATGCGTAAGGATTTCGCGATCGCAGCAACTCTTTCTCTCCTGATGATGGGCTGGACGAACAAAGCCACTGCCCAATCAGCTTCCTGCACAGTTTCTGGTGTCACTCCCGGACGGTTGGCACTGGCGCAGAATGGCAAAAATGACACGCTCTCAGCGCGACCCGATCAATCGATCGGTGCTCAATTGGGAACGTTCACGCTGACCTGTACCGACGGACTCGATATTTCAATCATGTCACCTACAGCAATGGCAGGGACACCCACGACGGAGATTCAAGGAATGCAACTGTGGGAAGGCGTTCCTGGTAGCGGCGTGCTCCTGACGGAGAAAGATAGCGCGGGTAACGGCACTGGAACTGCTAGTCTATCTGCCCCGATCACCAGTCGCAGCTTGTATATCCAGATGTTTGCGGCTTCGCCCAATAAATTACTGTCTGTCGGTACTTATACTTACCACGCCGTGCTGACGATTACGCCCCGCTAAATTAAATAGTGGATGTTGCGGACATCCATTGTTAGGGAACCTTAAATTTATAGTAATTCTAGGTCGTTATCGCGATGCTCAAGCTTCCATCCCACTTACGTAAATGGATTCCCGTTGGGGCGCTGGCAATGCTGCTGGCAGTTCCGGCGATCGCCCAAGCTCAGGTCGGCATTAATCCTATGCTGATTGATGCAGAAAGCCGTAGAGGACAAGCTCGTGGCATGTTTTCTGTGACGAACACCAGCGATGAGGTGATTCGAGTGCGGGTGACTGCCTATCCGTTTACTTACGATGCCAATGGATTTAAGGTACTGTCCACCAATCCGACCGATCTGACTCCCTACCTCGCGTTTTCTCCGCGTGAGTTAGTAATTCAGCCAGGACAAACCCGCCAAGTTCGCCTCTCTGCTCGACTGCTGCCGAGTCTGAAAGACCGGGAGTTCCGGGCAGTAATTTTCACCGAGAATTTAAAGGCAGTCACAGATAAGAATGGAACGGCGATCGTGCCGCGCATCGGCGTGACGGTTTACGTTCGTCAGGGTGCAACTGAGTCAAAACTCAGCGTTGACAGTGTTCGCTACAGTGCAGCAAAACTAGCGTTGCTCGTCAAAAATGCGGGAAACGCAACGGCAAGACCGAAAGTGGATTGGAAACTCAGCAATGCTGCGGGTACCGTGATCAGAGGCACCTCTGATTCCACAACGGTGATCGCTGAAGGGGAACGGAAGATAATGTTGGATCTGCCCAAGACGATCGCTCCCGGAAGCTACCAACTGAGCGGCGAACTGGTGTGGCAGAAAGATGCCTCTCGCAAAGCACAATCTTTCAGTCTGCCTCTCAATGTAACTGCTACTACCACGCAGGCTCCTGATGCCAGCCGCTAACATCGCTGCAAGGGTGCATCAGAAACTAGCTATTACCTATCTTCAGTTTTTTAATCGTCACTAAACGGGTCATTTCTGTCAGGGTGCATCCCTCAATTGCGAGTCGCGATCGCAGTTGAATCGAGAATTTTACTGCTTTCAATCTATCAAGCACTGTATGCCATTGCAGAGCTGTACGGTCGTGCGTTTTCAGCAATTAAAAAGGAACTAAAGTTATGCGCTTGGCTCACCGGACGCTACAGCGGTATGTGGCGCTTGTCTGGTTACTGACGATGATCGGTGGAATTGCAGACAGGGCGATTGCCCAACCCGTCTTGGTTAAGACTGCGCCTATTAAGGTGGAGACAAAGGCTAAAAGGAATCCCTTAAAACTTACACCTTTATTGATCGCGCCTGCTAAAACAATCCCAACCAAGCTCCGAGGGACGGCACAGATCGCACCTGCCGAATCGATGACAAAACCTAAATTTCCATTGGTCGCGCCTGCTGAAGCAATTCCAACCCAACCTGAAGGAACTGCATCAAATACCGCTTCAGCTTCTCCGTCGATCTTGTCGGTTGGGATTCAAATCGGTAAGCGCCCGGTCATCGATTCCGTGCGAGTGCGCGGTGCCGAGGATGGCGAAAAAGCGATCGGGTTTGATGACTGGCTGGTGCCATTTGATGATGTGGTCAACGCCTTGAGGATCAAAGTCAATCCTCTAGGAAATGGTCAACTCGAACTGCGCTCTCCCGAACTGTTGATTCGGATTGATCCCAAAGATCTCAAAACGGATTCAGAACTCGGACTCGCCCTTAGGATTGGGGATATCGAAAAACTTTTTGGAGTGGAGGCTGAATTTGATATTGTCAATTACGCGATCGTCCTGATTCCACCGAGTGCCAACCGCTCCGCGTCTCGACTGCGGCAGCCCATTTCTAAAGCCGCCTTTCTGGAGGGATTGCCGCTCGTCAGCCCATCTGCCGTCAGTCTAGCCGCCGTGAGTCAAACGACGACACTCTCTTCAACCCCTGGCAGCGCCACCAGTTTTGGCAGCACCTTAACGGCTCTGGGCACGCTGGCAGGGGGAAGCTGGTATATCCGCACGAGTCAAGTCGATCTGCTGAACAGCAGTAGCTGGAGGCTCAACGAAGCCCAATATCTCCGCCAAACAGACTTCTCGGATTTTGCGGTGGGTTCCCAACCGACATTCTGGCAGAGTCAGAGTGGACAGCAGTATTGGGGCATCACCACTGTCCAACGGTCGGGCTTCACGCCTTCGCGTCTTTACAGTAATGGTTTCCTGCCGCAGCAGCGGTTGTCTAGCTCAGAAATCGGTCGCACTGTCACTGGGGAAGCGGCTCCCGGAACGCTGGTTCAGCTAGTACAGGGATTTGGGGACGAAGTGATTGCCGAGACGATCGTCGATTCTTCTGGCATCTACCGATTTGACGATGTGCCAATCGCGCTGGGTGGCATCAGCAATTATCGGGTCAAGTTGTACCCTAATGGACGACTGACGGCAACGCCGGAGATTCGAGAAGCTAATTTCTCCACACTGCCCGGTCAATTGAGCAGAGGCACCTCTGCCTGGATTGCCTCAGTGGGCATGAATCGCAACACCAGCAGCGATAATTTCTTCGGCGAACTGAGCAATTTTAGAGGGGGTGGCGCCTACCGCTTGGGTGTCACCGAAAGTCTGACGCTGGGGGCGGGAGTTGTTTACGATCGCGCCTTGATGGGATATGGCGAGTTGTTTTTTCAGCCGACCCAAATTCCACTGCAAATCGCCTTTGCAGGCTTAATGGGTGCCGATGGCGGCATGAAGTACAGCGCCAATCTGCTCTACAGACCCAGCCAGCAGTGGGAGTTCCGCTTAGATGCCGATGATTTGTCGCAGCGATTTCAACTCGATTGGCATGCCTTTTCTGGGGTTCGGTTTAGAGTCAGCGGCAACACCCGCGAAGATGCGCTCGCCGTGGGTATGACGCTTTCCCAACGGTTTGGCAAGCTATTTACCTTTGCCGACGTGAATCTAGACACCAACAATCGGGTGCGCTGGACTGTCAGTTCTTATCTCGATCGCTGGCAGTTCATCAACCAGGGCAGCGAAATTTTCACCAACACGGAGCTAATTTACAACTTCAATAGCCTTTCAACGGGATCTTCTCTGCAACTCGGCTATGAAACTCGTTCAGAAAATTATCTTGCCAGCCTCGGTTGGCGCTATCGATCGCCTGCCAGAACGTTTGATGGGCGAAATCTTTGGGATTTAGAATTGGGCTATGGATTTAACGCTCGTGGAAGTGGTCTAATTGCCTCGGCTGCAACGAATGTGCTACCGGGGGTTGTCGTACGCCTGCGCTATGAAGGCGTGTCTGCCCTATCGGACGGCAGCAGTTTTCGGCTCGAAGTTTCCCCCAGCTTTAACTTGACTCCGCGACTGACACCTGGCGATCCCTACATTGATCGTCTGCGAAACGAAGGCGGTATCTTTATTCAACCTTTCCTAGATGCTAATAACAACGGTCGTTTGGATGGTAATGAGGCGTTGTATACCGAGGAATTAGAAGCGCTGCTGCAAGTAAATGATCAATCAATCCGCAACTTCACGCCTTACGTGGCACCCACCGGAGCCTTCTTGCGGCTCGCACCTGGAAAATATCGTGTCGATCTCGATCCAGCGGGCTACCCGATCGACTGGAAGCCTTCGGAGTCTGCTTACGCGGTGGAAGTGAGCGCGGGAGGTTACACGTCGCTGCCGATCCCATTCACTCGGTCTTACTCGGTAACGGGCGTGGTGGTGGATCGAGCAGGTCAGCCGATGGGCGGTGCCAAAGTGGAAGCGGTGCTAACAGGCAATGGCAAAAAGGTGAATTCTGTCACGAATGGCGCGGGTGTCTTTTTCCTAGAAGGGCTTACCAGTGGTGCTTACACTCTGCTAATTGATAACCAACCGACTCCATCTAATTTGCGAATCGATGCAAAATCCGAATCCGTGCAAGAATTGACGCTTCAGCATCCGTGACCGAGATAACAAGAGCGCGATCGCAGATCAACTGCTGCATAAATTGCGCTAGTTATAGGGTGCCGACTGCTGAAGAAGCTTGAAATAGCTGAAGTAAAATTCTCAAAACATTATCAACTTCGCTAAGGTGTGTCATCATTTAAGCCAGATAACTGAAGCCGCTAGATAAATCGCCCCTAAAAAGTTGACCGCTCATTTGTCAATCGAGTGGCATGGCGCGACACTGCTCAAGCTTGGCGAAGAAGTTCTCAATCAGATGCCGTGCTTCATACAACTCTTTGTCGTACTCCTTTAAAAAAAGGATCGCTCCCTCAAGAACGATCGCTCCTCTAATCTGATTTGCAGGGACATTAGTAAGTAATGTCCCCAAAACAATTAATTAGTAGTCGAAGTCGCCGCCGCCCATGCCGCCGCCACCCGCAGGAGCGCCGCCATCTTTCTCAGGCTTGTCAACGACAATGCACTCAGTGGTCAGCACCATGCCCGCGATCGAGGCTGCATTTTGCAACGCCGATCGAGTCACTTTTGCAGGGTCAACAATGCCCGCCTCGAACATATCTACATATTCGTTGGTGGCTGCGTTAAAGCCCACGTTGAACTCTTTCTCACGAACTTTCTCAGCGATCACCGCGCCGTTTTGACCTGCATTTTCAGCAATTCGCTTGAGAGGAGCCGCTAATGCACGTCCGACAATCAGCGCACCTGTGAGTTCTTCACCTTTCAGGTTAGCGTGTGCCCAAGTTTCCAATTCAGGAGACAGGTGAGCCAAGGTCGTGCCACCGCCGGGAACGATGCCTTCTTCAACAGCCGCTTTGGTAGCGTTGATAGCATCTTCTAACCGCAGTTTGCGATCCTTCATCTCGGTTTCGGTTGCTGCGCCAACTTTGACGACTGCAACGCCACCCGCGAGTTTAGCAAGACGCTCTTGCAGCTTCTCTTTATCGTAAGAAGAATCGGTTTCGTCCATCTGACGACGAATCTGCTCGACGCGAGACTTGACTTGAGACTCGTTGCCTTCAGCCACGATCGTGGTGTTGTCTTTTGTGATCGTGACGCGACGGGCTTGACCCAGCATCTCAAGCTTGACTGCATCAAGCTTCAGACCTGCATCTTCGGTGATCAGTTGTCCACCCGTTAGCACGGCGATGTCTTCGAGCATGGCTTTACGACGATCGCCAAAACCAGGCGCTTTTACCGCCGCCACGTTTAACACGCCGCGCAGACGGTTGACCACGAGGGTTGCGAGGGCTTCTTTCTCAATGTCTTCGGCAATAATCACCAGCGGACGACCTGCACGAGCGA
>JAYVFW010000333.1:0-11145 GCA_043772715.1 Phormidesmis sp.
ACTCTCCATCTTCCCATTGGTTATTGATCAAGGCTTGAGCGCCAGTCAGAATTGGGTAGCCCGTTGCAACGCGTTCGATTTCATATTCTTGAAATAAAGCAGGATCAGTTGCTGAGGTGTCCGGTGATCGAATTCCTAGCAGTTTCTCAATATCCTCGATCGAGAAAGTCGATAGATCAAGATGTCTCAGCCATTCTCTAGCTGTGTAAAACGCGCAAGCACTAATCACGACCGACTCTTGCCATGCCTCTTCCTCCGGTAGGTCAGGATCAGCTTCTACAGAGAGAACCCCAGGGATTGAGCAGTCTGATGGCATTCGAGCATCTAACGCCCACTGATCGAGCCGAGTCACAATCCAGTGAGCCGTTTGCTCCCAGAACGACGCTTGTTTTAGAACGGACTTGAATAGCTTTTCTAGTCGAGCGATCGCTTGCTTTTGTAGTGCACCAATTTTTTCAGTCTCGTTATAGAGATTGATTAACTCTGAGTCGCCTCTAGTTTGCGATCGCAGTTGACGCAGCCGATGTTGATTGATCCCCGTAGCAGCATGAACCAAAACTAAATTAAGAAAAGATTTCCCAAGGCGTAGTCTGTCAGCATACTCTCGCACTCGACTCGGCGCAGAAAGACAGAGCGAATC
This sequence comes from Phormidesmis sp., assembly GCA_043772715.1. Lineage (GTDB taxonomy): Bacteria > Cyanobacteriota > Cyanobacteriia > Leptolyngbyales > Leptolyngbyaceae > Phormidesmis_A. Next base: position 641 of record JAYVFW010000333.1, read on the forward strand.
ATCAGCTACAGTCTCTGGCTCTATCGAAGCTACGTTTTGCACTAATTGCAATGTAGAATCTTCCTCGCCCAATATTGCTGAGTTAGGATAAGGCAATCTATTTTTCTTGGGCTTCACAGTAGTCACCAACATCGCTGGGTTTACGAGCAGAGGCACAGAACTCGAATCAGTATACCTGTTGCCAAAGAAGTGCAAGGTTTGAGGCAGCCGCGTTGTCAACACTGTCAACAAAATTTGCCGTCAACAACCTTGATCTCAAGCCACGATCGCTGAAATACAAGTACAGCGGGAGATTTATCAATAGACTGGAAAACTTAATGTTGACAAAAGTTCTAGAATTACCTGACCAAATCTCTAGAATGTGCGGACTAACGAATATTTCAGACTTACTTCAAACGCATTTAGACAAAGCGACACTCAAATTTGCTCTAAAATAGGCAATTTCCTCCCAACTCCGCCGACTAATTAGCATCAGTGGGTTAGATCACTGCTTTACAAAAATTTATATCTCTGCCAGTGTTGCCAATGTTGACTAAACCTCTAGAATTAGCTGACCAAATTCTAGAACGGTTGAAATACGGTTGCTACCTGCTTAGTTTTCTGAAGAATAGGGCTACCTAAACTTTGCAACCTCGACTCAAAGTGTTGACAATGTTGACTTAAGTTCTAGAATCGCCTGACCAACTTCTTATAATGTGCTGATTGAAATAGAAAGACTCTGACAGTTTTAGCGATCAAACCTCATTGTTGCCAATGTTGACAGAAATTCTAGAATCGAGTGACTAATTTCAAAAAGCGTTGTTAAGAGACTCTAGGATCAGAGGACGTAATCTTTAGAAACAAGTGACGCATGTTCTAGGATCGCCCGACTTAATATTTTTCAGAGTCAGTCACTAAACTGCTTTCAGCCTTTGTTGACTTGCTAAGGAACAATAGAGCTATCGAGAGTGTTGACAAGCTAAAAACGCTAATAAGTCTGTGTTATACAGATCCGAGTTCTAGCGTTTTCTACAGAGTGTGTTCAGTGCATCACTCTTAGGTTCTGCGCGCTCATTAAATACAGTGCTATGACAGCGAGACAGTTCTCATCGTTTGAGAGTGTGCGTGAATGGGATGATGCGTTCCTCGCGCTCTTTCCGCACCGCTATGACTACATCTGGGCAGAGCATCCTCACCCCACTGCCAAAGTCGAGTGGAAGACCGAAACACGTCACCTTTTATCAGATCGCCTCATCCACCAGGGAAGTTCTCTCTACGGCGTTCGCTTTGGTGCAGAAACCCGCTACTGCTTGCTTGATATTGACGCAGGAAGCGCCTATCACCCGAAGCATGACCCATTTGCTATTTCTCGCATCGTCGCTGCTCTAGAACCGCTCGGACTGGTGAGTTGCCTCATTTGCACTTCCAGCTACAGCGGCGGTTTGCACCTCTACTTTCCGTTCTCAAACTCACAAAGTAGCTGGCAGATAGCGATCGCTATCACCACCCTGCTCGAAAACGCTGGATTCAAACTCAACCCCGGACAACTCGAAGCCTTCCCCAACCCTAGACCCTACCTCGTCGAAGGCGCACCCAGTCTTTTCAACGCCCACCGACTCCCAATGCAAACGGGTTCCTACCTCCTCAATGATGACTTTCAGCCCATTTGGAGTAGCCAGCAAGTCTTCGTTCAGCAATGGCAGTTTGCTCAAAAGCGCAATAATTTAGATACAAAGCTGCTCAAGCAAATTCTCAAACAAGCCAAACGCAAGTTTTTTCGCATCTCTGGCAAAGCCGATAAGTTCGTCAATGACCTCAACGCTGAAATTGAACTTGGTTGGACAGGTCGGGGACAAACCAATCGATTGTTGGGACGCATCACAATGCGATCGTACATCTTCCATCACATCCTCTCCGGTGGGAAACCGCTCGAAGGAACTGCACTGATTGAAGACATTATCGAAACTGCAAGATCGCTCCCTGGCTATCAGGACTGGTGTCAACATCAGCACGAGATCGAGCATCGCGCCGAAGAATGGGCAAAGTGCATCGAGAGTAGTCACTATTTCCACTACGGCGACCAGCACGGGAAATTCAAAGCCACGTCCGAGGAATTGGAGAAAGCGATCGAGCAGGCTCCCACTTGGAATCAGCAGAAATCGGAACGAACTAGAGAACGAATTAGAAGCGCGATCGCGAACTTACTAGACACCGGATCACTCCCTCCAAATGCCACGGCTCGATTCAAAACATTATTGAACTACAAAATCGGTGGCGGTTCTCTCTATCGTCATCGAGACCTGTGGCATCCCAACTATTTGAGCGAGGCTGAATTTAATCTTGAAACCGTTGTAGAACAAAATGAACAGTCAGATTGCGCTGAGGGCGCATCCGACTGTCGTGGTCTCACAAGCTTATTCCCTAGCCTTGACGGTAATCCTTCTCCCAGCAACAGTTCTAGCGATTCTACGGCTCAATCTCAACTGGAGTTGGATGGTAATCCTTCTCTAGATAAGGGTTCTGAGCCTTTGTCCGGGGTGCAGTTTGTTCAGCAAACGTTGGTAGATATCCAGGCACAGCAGGCAGTAAGGCGTGAAGCCTCTCAAATTGCAGGGCAACGGCAGCAAGCGATTAGACGCGAAGCCTCTAATGCACGAGTCGTTGATCGGATGCGGCGGTTTCTCAACTCGAATGACCCAATTCTGATCGCAGAAGCGTTGGCCTGGGCAGAGATTAATCCGGGAGTGTTGGATGTCCCGATGCACTCAAGCGGTGACGATTGCGAAAGCTTGGCTCGTCTAGACGAGAGAACGGATGACTCTGGGGACGGCATGGGATAATGAGAGGGAACCCACTGTCCAGAACTTGCAATGGCTCACGCTCAAGGCTTTGGTGTCCCGCGCACGGTCAAACGAAAGGTCAATCATTCCAAAAAGCATGAAGGGTGGCAGGGAGTGCCTAGCCTCGACTTGAAGACGCGAGTTGAGATGTGGCAAGCCGGACTGTTGCATCTCAGATTGCCGGAAGGACTGGAACCGCGATCGCTGACTTCTACAGAAATGGAATGGCTCGATCGGGCTGCAAAAGCTGAATACATCGCCCCTGAAGAGAAGGGACAACATGCTATCTTCTACACGGCTCCACCACCTGATTTCTACCTAGAAGCGGCAGACTGGTATCTCCATCCTGATGACCGTTGGACTGGTAACCCGGTTTTACTGCAAGAGATGATTCAGAGATTTCCAGCAGCGCTCTTTCAGCTTTCTGCGTCGGGGCAACCGCCTGCTTTTTATCCCGATCGCACCCCAGATTACACAGACCAACAGGAAGCGGTGATGCGGTTGATTTTTCGAGAAACGACGCGCATTGGATGGTCGCTACCTCAGTACAAATGGTTTGTGATGGAACAGGTGCAAAAGACCACAGCCCACATCACGCACCACGAAGCAGTCCAAGTGCTCTCACTGCTTCAATCCATGCCAGACAGGTAGTCTCTCGTTTCACCGAAAAGGGAGGGCTGGGGAGGGGTGAAGCCCCTCAGGGTGGTTTCATTGTCCGAGAAGAAAATTCAAAAGCACTGAAAACTCGTTCGCTCTTGTCGCAACCCTTACTCCAATGGAAACCAAATAATCAGCCTTTCGAGATTCCTCTGATGACAATGAAACCACCCTGCTCTCCCAGATTGGGAGAGGGGGTGAGGGCGAAACGACACTGCAATGACCAGAGTTATTTAATCTACATTCCTAAGCGCAAGACATTTTAGAGACTCACCAACAGTTTCAGACCTATAGCTTTTGCTGAGTAAAAAGTCTTAAAGGGGGCAGTCTGATGGATCTAACATCTTGGTGGTTTTATGCGTTACTTTCAGCCGTATTTGCTGCATTGACCACTATCTTTGCCAAAATCGGCGTTGATGCCGTAAATTCCAATCTTGCAACCGCAGTCCGCACGATCGTCATTTTGTTCGTCGCATGGGGAATTGTATTTGCTCAAGGCAGCGCCGGAAAAATTGTTGAAATCGCGCCCAAAACGCTGGCGTTTTTAATATTGTCAGGCATTGCAACTGGCTTGTCGTGGATATTTTATTTTAAAGCGCTTCAAATCGGCAAGGCTTCGTTAGTCGCTCCGATCGACAAATCCAGTTTAGTGTCAGTTCTCATCTTCTCTGCGCTTTTTCTCGGAGAGCCTTTGGGTGTATAGCTCTACGCAGCCACCTTAGGACAAGGGGCTTAAGCCCCTTGTTGCTTTGACAGCGATACAGCGTCCTAATGCAAATTCGTAGTGCTATAAAAGTCTTAATCGGAACACTATTAGTTGCGTCTGGGACATTGATATTAATTCTGTAGCATATTCATCGGACGCAACTTCAGACAGAAGCAATTCTCCTTTCCGGGATCTTTACTTTTATTAGCTATTATTCAGAATTCTAGGCAGCTCTGAATTATTTATGGCAACTAAACCATTGAGCAGACAATCTCGATTTCGACAAATTCATCGCGTATTGGCTCCGATTATGGTTCTACCAATACTCTTGACCCTGATTACCGGAACTTCGTATCAAATTGCAGATTTGAGCGGTCAGGACAAGGCTTTTGACTGGCTGTTACAACTGCATAAGGGGAATTTCTTCCTCATCAACTTGGAAAGCATTTACGTTTTCTTAAACGCTTTAGGACTCCTGTTTCTAGCAGTCACCGGAATTGCAATGTGGAACCAAGTTCGTCGTCGTCCTATACGGCATGACGCAGGATCAGAAATTGGCAGTAGTCATCATCATTAATTGACTTTGTTAGAAGATCATTCTAGAGTCAGATGGCAGCACTGCGATGAACTGAAACAACTAGGAGGGGTCAATTGAAAAGCAGATCGTAGAGGATAGCCCGATGAAAATTCTACTGGTGGAAGACGACGATCGCATTGCCGATGCATTTGCTGAAGCGTTAACTGATCACTACTACACGGTAGACATCGCGGCAGATGGTGAATCGGGGCGAACCTTTGCCGAACTTTACCCATACGATCTCGTGATTTTGGACTTAATGCTTCCTAAGCTCGACGGGATTAGTTTGTGCCAGCAATTACGGACTCAGGGATACTCGACACCCATTTTGATGCTGACAGCGCGCGATAGCAGCAGTGACAAAGTGATCGGACTCGATGCGGGTGCAGATGATTATGTGATCAAACCCTTCGACCTTCCCGAAATCATGGCACGGATTCGCGCTTTGATGCGACGAAGAGGCGATCCCTTACCCGTCGTTTTAGAGTGGGAAAAACTACGGCTAAACCCAAGTACTTATGAAGTTACTTACAATGGAGCAACGCTCAACCTAACGCCAAAAGAATATGGAATCCTCGATTTGCTGCTGCGTCATAGTCAACGGGTATTTAGTCGGAGCGACATCTTAGATCAACTTTGGTCGTATGAAGATATTCCGGGTGAAGAGACGGTGAAAGTGCATATTCGAGGATTGCGACAAAAAATGAAACAGGCAGGCGCGATCGCGGATTTAATTGAAACCGTTTATGGATTGGGATATCGGCTCAATCAGCGGCTATAAATCTATGTTCCAGGCTTTGCGATCGCAACTGCTATCGTCGTATATCGGATTGCTTGGAACCCTGGTTGGCGTTTCAGTCATCTCGGCTCACCAGTTCATTGTCCATAGCCTCTACGCCGAGATGGACGGGCGGCTACTGACTGTTGCTGATGCAGCGACTCACAACCTGGAAACGATTAAACGCGATTCGCTGCGCGAAGATTCAAAGGATCGCACTGCAACGGCTCAACGGCATCCACGCTCGATCGACAATGATGGTGATCTAGATGTTCCGTGGCAAGATCTCAGCAACAACCAACAGCAAGTAGAGTGGTTTGATCAAACAGGTCGAACGTTAGGAACAGCCGGAAAACAGCTTCAAAACATCCCAGCATTTGTTTCTGAGTCAAAAATCCATCAGGCAGACCATATTCGTAGCCTTACTGTCGCTGTTCACAAGTCGCAACCGCATCAAGCTGCACAAGAGCAAAACTACAGGGGATCAGATCCAACAGGCGCGTTGCAAGGTTATGTGCGTGTGAGCGAGGGAACCCAAAAACTGGAAGCAGATTTAAGTCGCTTTTCGTGGGGACTGGCGTGGGGAGGACTGAGTGCTTTACTCTTAGCTGGTGTGGGCGGATGTTGGTTAACTCAACGATCGCTGAAGCCGATCGAGCAAAGTTATGAACAACTGAAACAATTTACAGCAGATGCGTCTCATGAATTGCGGAGTCCGCTAACGGTGGTTAAAACATCAATCGATGTAGTGATGAATCATCCAGAGCGAATTCATCCAGCCGATGCGAAAAAACTTCGAGCAATCTCGTCCGCTACAAATCAGATGACCGAGCTTGTTGAAGATTTGCTGCTACTAGCACGACGTGATGCAAACTCTGTACCATCTGTTGCCCAGAGTTCAATTCCGCTTAATGAATTGCTAGAAGACTTGATAGAGGCAGTAGAAGTACAAGCAGAGGAGAAGGGTATTCAAATTCAGTTGATTCCTTTTCACCCGATGCAAGTTCAGGGTGATGCGATGCACCTGAGCCGATTGTTCCTAAACCTGCTGCAAAATGCAATTCAATATACTCCTGCCGGAGGAAGGGTTACGGTGGCTGGACAGATGCGTGATTCGTTTAGTAAGCGCGGAATTGTGATTTCCATTGAAGATACTGGGGTAGGAATTGCGGCAGAACAGCTTCCACTCGTGTTCAACCGATTTTGGAGAGCGGATCAAGCCCGCGATCGTCGCAGTGGCGGAACAGGTTTGGGACTGGCGATCGCTCAAGCCATTGCTCAAGCGCATGGTGGAACGATTACCGCAAGCAGCCAAGTTGGAATCGGCAGCAGTTTTCAGGTTTGGCTGCCGATCGTGTAATTTCTTATTGCCTTGGCGTTAGATTTGGTCGCACAGGTGCAGGAGATGCGGAGTTAGGTAATTTAGTGCGCCATAGAACGAGGGGAATACTGAGCAACCCCAAAATCATGACAACAGCCGTCACAATCCATATCAGCAGACGACTTGGACGATAAGTACTGCTCTCAATCTGCCAGAGTACTTACTTGGTTGTAGCGCCATGCCGCGTTGCCTTCGGCACAGCGAAGCTGCCCACAATCACAACAATGCCAAAGACCACTAAGCCAATGCCCAAATTTTCCGAGTTGAAGCTTGGATCTGCTGAATATTCTTGTTGAGTTAAAGCGAGATGAATCTGCCGCAGAAATAACCCGAAACGTGCGAACACGCTCCACGTGAGCCAAAGGCACCGCAAATCTGAAGCCAATTAAGGCAATAGAAGTGCGAAGCCACGCTAGAAAAGTGCGCTCGTTCGCCTGATGTTCTTGTTGACGATCGCTTTTCGGTTTCGGTTTTGGTTCATTCCAGCTTGACCACCTTTTGTAATTCTTGCGGCCTAATTATTATGCAGAACTCTTTAGGGCAGAATCGGCAGATGTCTGCAAACGATCGTTTTCTAGCAGTGCAGGCAAGTTGAAGTCGGTCAACTGACTAGACGACTTACCGCGAGTTGCTTGAATAAATCCCTTACCCAACGCAGGAAAAGTACGGCACAGATTCACGCCCAGGCTTGCCAATTTGGGATGAATAAAGCTCTCGTGCAGCAGACGACCGAGCCGTAGACGCATACGGAATTCCTGATTCCAAACAGCTTCGTATTGATTCTTGAAATCAATTTCGCTCAGATCCTGTCGCAGAAACTTGACCACCAAAGGGATAGCAAGCTCTGCCGATCGCAGTGCCATTGCCATGCCATCTCCACAAAGCGGTGTGATCATCCCGGCTGAATCTCCAACCATGCAAACGTCTCCATCAAATCTTTTCTTTAGAGCGAAGGAAATCTGACTCAGACGGTGCTGCGATCGCGTCACACATTGCATTGACTCAAACCGATCCGCAAGAATAGGATTTTGCAAGAGAGCATCGGGGACACTACGATTTTTTGAGTTGAGAATCCGTTCGTGGGCGATCCAGCAGACGTTAATTTCTCCAGTTTCAATTTGCGAGAGTCCACAGTAGCCACCCGGAAAAGCGTGAAGTTCAATTACGCCCGGAAGTTCAAGTCCCCTGTAGTGCGCTTTGACGGCAACAAAAGGGCTATGTTTCTGAGTGAAGGGACGATTCAGATCAAGTGCTGAACGCTTGCCGTGACATCCCAGCACTAAGCGACCCGTAAAGCTTCCCTGATTTGTATTGACAGCAAACCCCTGCCGCAAATCGCCCGAAACTGATCGCACTACTGTCCCATCTAAACACTGTGCGCCCAACTCTTGCGATCGCTGAAACAGGATCAAATCAAGTTGATAGCGGCTCAGTCCTAGCGCGACTCCAGGCAACTCGCTTTCAAAGCTTGCTCCGGTAGAAGTTGTTAAGTAAGTCCGTCGAATCGGATGTGCCCCAGCTTGACGTACCGCTTCGAGAATGCCAAGTTGCTCAAATGCTGCAATCACTTCAACCGATAGAAACTCGCCGCACAGCTTATGCACGGGATATCGCTGCTGTTCTAGCAACAGTACTCGATAGCCTTGTTGTGCTAATTGAATGGCTGAACTGCACCCTGCTAGTCCTGCACCGATCACGATGATATCGTAATGCTCATTATTCATGCTGTCACCGTGGTTAATAGCCAGCGAAACGGAAAGTAACCGCGTAGCGAGACGTTCTGCAACTCCGCAGATTGCGCGATCGCTGCTAATTCTGCTTTCTGAAACCCACGCAACACCGACAACGGACCATCATTTTGCATCATCGGAGAAGCAGGTAAAAGGTGCGTCAAAGCATAAATTCCGTAATAAGCCAGAGGATGGCGATGTAGATCGTTAATCACGATGCCGTGACGAGAGACGCGCTGCATTGCTTGCACGATCGCGATCGCATTTTCTTCAGCAAAGTGGTGCAAGAACATCGCACCCATTGCAATATCAAAGGAATCATCGGCATAGGGCAGCGCTAGAGCATCTGCAACTTCTACCTGAATCTTTGTAGACACCGCTTCAGGAAGTCTTTGCTTCAAGGCGGCACGAGCATAGTCTACTGTGACGGGATTCGCATCCACGGCAACGATTTTTACATCCAGCATTGGAGACTGCGCCTCTGCCCACCGCACAATGTATTCTGGAAAGTCTGCGATCCCAGTGCCCAAGTCTAGAATCCGGGTAGTTTGTCCAACCCGTGATCGCAGAAATGGTGCGATCACTGTCATCGTAGTGCTATATCCGCCGAGCCAACGATTCACCAATCGAAGTTGCTCTAAAGCACTCGTCAATCGAGTATCTGTGATGGAAAAATCATCCATTAACTCATCTTCGTTTGTGCGAGTTTGAAAAGAAGGCATTGTTTGGTAGTTCATAGCGAAGATTCTAAAACCTGCTGAAAAAGACAACCTTCGATCGACAATCCCGGACCGAACGCCAGCGCAATCCCATTCTGGTAGCCTAACCCGGTCTGATGCTTCTCCAGTAGCCGTTTGAGAATGAACAAAATCGTGGCAGAACTCATATTGCCGTATTGCCGCAATACCTCATAGGAATCACATACTAAGCCACTGCTCAATCCCAAACCTGACTGGATCTGATCGACAATCTGACGACCACCGGGGTGAATTGCCCAAAAATCTAGCGCTTCTTGATCAATGCGATGTCGATCGAGAAATGTTTTGAGATAGTCAGGCAGGTGTTTAGCAATCACTTTAGGCACGTCGGAAGAAAGTCCCATCAGAAAGCCCGTATCGCCAATTGTCCAACTCATTAGGTCGAGCGTGTCTTCTATCAAAAGACTGCATCCATCTATGTAAGCAAGTCTGCCCTGCGCTTCCTGGGGGGAACGAGAAGAGAAAATTGCAGCAGAAGCCCCATCGCCAAAAAGGGCATTAACGACCACACTTTCAATCGAGTCTTCGATTGAAAGTGCAGCGTACACAACTCCACACAAACTAGCAGCACCCGCGCCTGAGCCTGACTCTGACAAATAGAATGGGCGACCTTGAACCCGTTGAGAGCCGCATTACAGCCCATAAATCCAATTAACGTTCTATCGATCGTGGGTGACAATCCAAGGCGTTTGATTAAATGAATATCGAGTCCGGGTGCAGAAAATCCTGTGCAGCTTACAACAATGAGATGCGTGATTTCTGCGGCTCGAAGTCCTGACTGTGCGATCGCGTCTTGAGTCGCACGCTCTGCAATTTCCAAAGCAGAATGTCGATAGTAGTCATTACGGTCTGCTGTCGTAGGAGTCGGCTGAAGCGACCAATTTCGAGGGTAAAACTGAAATTGTTCGGGTTCATTCCCGTAGTCTGAGAGGCAACTATATCGATAGTCGATGCCCGATCGAGCATAGATTCCAGAAATTCGATTGCGGATGGAGGGCGACACACCTTCAACCTTTGACATGAAATTTGCTAGATCAGATTGAGAGACTTTGAAGGATGGATTGGCAGTGCCAATGGATTCCAAAACAGTGTGCATGGG